>JAZNFD010000355.1:0-2967 GCA_045588975.1 Acutalibacteraceae bacterium
GCTGTAAAAAAACGCAAGTTTTTTTACAGCCTTTTTTTATAGTCTGATTTTGATCAGTGGTTCATCGAGCAGCAGGAGCAGTCGCCCGTACATCCCGAATTTTCTTTTGCAATCGCAAGCATAAGCTTGATTCTGTTTTCCTGATTAACCTTGGTTGCACCGGGATCATAGTCTATGGGAACGATATTTGACTGCGGATACATTTCCTTGAGCTTTCTTATCATACCCTTGCCGACGATGTGGTTGGGCAGGCATCCGAACGGCTGAGCGCAAACGATGTTGCCGTAGCCGCTTTCGATAAGTTCCATCATTTCGGCTGTCAAAAGCCATCCTTCGCCCATTTTACAGCCTGCTCCGATAATTTCGGTGCAGATTTCCTTGATGTGTGCATAGGGTGCAGGCACGTTGAAATCGCCGTATGCGCCTGCGGCATCAAGAAGATTCTTTTCGATTTTCGAAAGATACCACATTGCAAACTTCATTGCGATTTTCTTGAAATAGTTTCCGCCGTAAAGCTTGATATCCTCAAGTCGGTTATCAACCTTGAAATTGATGAAACCGAGAAGACCCGGCACCATAACTTCGCAATCCTGACCGAAAAGGAATTCTTCAAGACGGTTGTTTGCAAGCGGCGAATACTTAACATAAATCTCGCCGACAACGCCGACCTTTGTTTTGGTTACGCTCTTATCAAGAGGAATTTTCGAAAAGCTCTCCGTGATTTTGGGAAGAGTCTTTTTAATCTCAAAAAATGAATAGCCCTTGCCTCTCTGCATCTGAGCACTGAGGTCATCAATCCATTTCTGAGTGAGTTTTTCGGCATCGCCTTTGTTGACCTCGTAAGGCTCAACCTGATTTTTGAGAAGCATAATCAGATCGCCGTAGATAACGGCGGAAAGCATTTTGAGTGCCATCGAAAGACGGATTTTAAATCCGCTGTTCTTTTCGAGACCCGAAAGGTTAAGCGAGATAACGGGTATCTGGGGATAGCCCGCTTTCTTGAGAGCTTTTCTGAGAAGATGAATGTAGTTTGAAGCTCGGCATCCGCCGCCCGACTGAGTGATGAGAAGTGCGGTTTTGTCGGGGTTATATTTGCCTGTGTTAAGTGCATCTATAAGCTGACCGATAACAAGCAATGCGGGGTAACAAGTATCATTGTGAACGTATTTGAGACCTTCGTCAACAACGGTTCTGCCGTCGTTTTTAAGAAGCTCTGTCTTGTAGCCGTACTGACCGAAAATGTTGATAAGAAGATTGAAATGAATTTCAAGCATATTCGGTGCAAGTATGGTATAGTCCTTCATCTCTTTTGTAAATTCAACTCTGTCTTCGATAATCTTTTTACTCATAATTGCACCTCCTTATCTTCCTGTTGCGGCAAACAGACTGCGGAGTCTGATTTTTACCGCACCGGGGTTTGAAATTTCGTCAATCTTGATCTGTGTATAAATCTTACCGTCTTTTTCAAGGATTGTTCTCATTTCGTCGGTTGTAATAGCATCAACACCGCATCCGAACGAAACAAGCTGAACGATGTTGAGGTCCTTATCATTTGCTTTTGCAACATATTTTGCCGCCGCATAGAGTCTTGAATGATATGTCCACTGATTGAGAACGGTTGTGGGGAATTTTTCAACAAGCGGGCTCACGCTGTCTTCAGTGATGACGGTTGCACCGCACTCACAGATAAGCTTGTCAATGCCGTGGTTGATTTCTTCGTCAAGATGATAGGGTCTGCCGCAAAGCACGATGACAGGTCTGTCAGCTTTCTTTGCCGCTTCAAGATATTCCATACCCTTGACGTGAATTTTGTTCATAAAACTGTTGTATTCGGCATAAGCCTTTTTCGCCGCCGATTTGACTTCGGATTTGCCTATTCCGCTGAAATGCGAACTGAGGATTCCGTGAATCTTCTTTGCAAAATCCCTGGGTCTGTGGAGACCGACATAATCCCACATAAAGTTGATTTTCTTAAGGTCACCGACATTCGAACGGATAACCTCGGGATAATATGCAACAACAGGACAGTTATAGTGGTTGTCGCCAAGATTTTCGTCAATGTTGTATGTCATACAAGGATAGAAGATGTGCTCAACTTTCTGAGAAAGAAGCGACTCGATGTGACCGTGGAGAAGCTTTGCGGGGTAGCAGACGGTATCTGACGGAATTGTGTGCTGACCCGAAACATAAAGCTCTCTTGTTGATTTTTCGGAAAGTGCGATTCCGAAACCGAGCTCTGTGAAGAATGTGTGCCAGAAAGGAAGAAGCTCAAACATATTGAGTCCCATCGGCAGACCGATTGTTTCTCTTTTGCCTTTGACGGGAGCATATTTTGAAAGAAGCTCACGCTTGCAGTCAAACATATTGTCGCCCGCATTAATGTTGGCTTTTGCAAGAGGCTTACTGCATCTGTTGCCGCCGATAAAGCTTCTGCCCGAGGAGAAAGTATTGACGGTCAGACGGCAGTTGTTGCTGCACTTTCCGCAAGTGACAGCCTTAACCTTGTGTTCGAATGTTTCGAGTTCCTTTGCAGAAATAAGAGTACTCTTTGCGGTTTCTCTTTCCATCGAGTAAAGAGCCGCACCGTAGGCACCCATAATACCCGAAATAGCAGGACGAACGACATCTCTGCCGATTTCCTGCTCAAAAGCACGAAGCACCGCATCGTTGAGGAATGTGCCGCCCTGAACAACTATGTTCTTACCGAGTTCATCGGCACTTGATGCTCTGATAACTTTATAAAGTGCGTTTTTAACAACGCTGATTGAAAGACCTGCGGAGATGTTTTCGATTGTTGCGCCGTCCTTCTGTGCCTGCTTGACCGAGGAATTCATAAAGACGGTACAGCGTGAACCGAGGTCAACGGGTCTGTCTGCAAAAAGGCCGAGCTTTGAGAATTCGTCGATTCCGTAGCTCCAGGCAGCGGCAAAAGTCTGAAGGAATGATCCGCAGCCCGATGAGCAGGCC
>JAZNFD010000356.1:0-14469 GCA_045588975.1 Acutalibacteraceae bacterium
AAAGAAGTAAGCTGGCTTCCCTCCTACGGTCCCGAAATGAGAGGCGGCACATGTAACTGCTCCATCATTCTCAGCGACACAAAAATCGGTTCACCCATCGTTTCAAATCCCAACGTTCTCGTTGCAATGAACCTTCCCTCACTCGACAAGTTTGAGGCAACAGCTGTTCCCGGTGCAAAGATTTTTGTTGACAGCTCACTTATTGACCGTAAGGTTGAAAGAAATGATGTTGAAGTTTATTACATCCCCGCAACAAAGCTTGCATCGGATGAAAACCTTCCCGGTCTTGCTAACATGATTATGATCGGTCATGTTATCGCAAAGGCAGGCGTTATGCCCTACGAAAACGTTGAGTCAACAATGAAAAAACTCGTTCCCGCGAAGAAAGCAAACCTCATTGAGCTTAACATCAAGGCTGTTGAACTCGGCTACAAATATTAATTTTTACGAACAGGAGACACCCACATGCTTGAATTAAAAGAAATTGGCCTGCGAGTTGCTTCCCTTCGCGATACCTGCGGTATTTCCGTAGCGGAAATGGCAGAAAAGCTTGAGATTTCAGAGGATAACTACAATGCTTTTGAGCACGGCGAATACGATTTCGCAATCAGCACGCTCAACAATATCGCTCTTATCCTCGGAGTTGATATTCTTGACATCATCAGCGGCGAATCTCCCCGCCTTACATCCTGCACGGTTGTTAAGAAGGGCAAGGGCTATGTTGTCAACAGAAATCCCGGCTATGAATTCTCACATCTTGCCTATACCTTCAGGAACAAGAAAGCTGAGCCCTTCCTTGTTACCATTGACCCTTCGGGCAACCCTCCCGTAATGGATGAGCACGAAGGTCAGGAATTCGATTATGTTCTTTCAGGAAGCCTTCATCTCTACATCGGCGACATCTGCTATGAGCTCAACGAAGGCGACAGCGCATATTTTGATTCCACTATCCCCCATGCTCACAAGAACGTGGGCGATACTCAGGCGCAGTTTATTGCACTTGTGTTAAAATAATAATCAGGAGTCAGAATAATGCCTATTTACGAAAAATTCATCGGCAGATCAAGAGATTCGTTTGTTTCTCTTAAAGACTGTCAGGAAAATTTTAAAATCACATACGAGAACGATTTCAACTACGCCTATGACGTGGTTGACGTTCTCGCAACAGAAAAACCGGACAAGCTTGCTCTTCTTTACGTTTCAAATGAACAGGAAGAGCTTCGTCTTACATTCGGCGATATGAAGCGTCTTTCCGACAAGGCGGCAAACTATTTTGTTTCTCAGGGTATGAAAAAGGGCGATCCCGTTCTTCTCATTCTCAAAAGAAGCTATCTTTTCTGGGTAATCACTCTTGCGCTCAACAAAATCGGCGCAATCATGGTGCCTGCTTCAAATATGCTCAAGGGCAAGGATTACGTTTACCGTTGCAACAAGGCAAAAATCAAATATGCCGTCATTACGGGTGACGACAACTGCACAGAGTATTTTGACGACAGAAAAGATGAATACGAAACCATCGAAAAGAAGTTCGTAACAAAGCATAAGCAAATCGAAGGCTGGATCGATTTTGAGGAAGGCTTCGACAAGGCAAGCGAGGAGTGGACAAGACCCACGGGCGATGCCGCAACAACGGTTGATGACACAATGATTATCAACTTCTCCTCAGGCACAACGGGTTACCCCAAAATCATCGCACACGACTTCAAATACCCCCTCGGTCACATTATGACAGGCGTTTTCTGGCACAGAGTTGTTGACGGCGGAATGCATTTCACCGTTTCAGACTCAGGCTGGGCAAAATCGCTCTGGGGTAAATATTACGGTCAGTGGATGGGCGAAAGCGCAAATCTTGTTTACGACTTCGACAAATTCGACGGTGCAGACATTCTCTCAAAGCTTGAGAAATACAAGGTCACAACCTTCTGCGTACCGCCGACAATGTACCGCCTTATGCTTCAGAATGACGTAAGCAAATATGACCTTTCGTCAATCACTCACTGCTGCACCGCAGGCGAAGCACTCAATGCGGATATCTTCAACAAGTGGAAAGAGGCTACAGGTCTTGAAATTCACGAAGGTTTCGGTATGAGCGAAACACCCGTCAGCATCTGCACACTTTATCCCTGGACAAAGCCCGTGCCCGGCGCAATCGGTTTCTCCGCTCCCGGTCTCAAGGTACATATCATTGACGATGACGGCAACCACTGCCAGAGAGGTACAATCGGTGAAATCTGCAACAAAGCAGAATCTCCCGAGACTCACCCCTGCGGCGTTGTCGCAAGCTATAACTTCAGCGAAGAAGACACCGCTGACGCATACAGAGGCGGATTCTTCCATACGGGCGACCTTGCATACAGAGATGAGCAAGGCAGATTCGTCTATTTCGGCAGAAACGATGACGTTATCAAGTCATCGGGCTACAGAATCGGACCTTTTGAGATTGAAAGCGTTATGCTTGAGCATCCCTCAGTGCTTGAGGTTGCCGTTACAGGCGTACCCGATCCCGTAAGAGGCTTTGTTGTTAAAGCGACCGTTGTACTCAGACCCGGATTCGAAGGCTCACCCGAGCTTATCAAGGAACTTCAGACATACGTCAAAACAAACACAGCACCTTACAAATATCCCCGAATCATCGAATTCGTTGACGAATTGCCCAAGACTTTCAGCGGCAAGGTCAGACGAGTTGAAATCCGTCAGAACGATTCAAACAAATAAAACAATTAACCCGCCGATTCCGAACGGAACCGACGGGTTTTGTTATATTCAGTTAACTCCGAAAAGAAGCTCACCGTATGAGGGATAGGGCCAGAATTCGGCGGCTGTAACCTTTTCCGCTTCATCAACATCGAAACGGATTCCTTCCATTGCAGGAATGATGATTGTCTTGAATTTTTCAGCTTCGGCAGCAACATTTCCGCCCGACTTGACATTTGCAAGCTCGGCTTCAAGTGCGTTAACCTTGCTGAATATTGATGCAGAAAGCTGTGAAAGCTTTTCAATGATGCAATATTCATATGATGTGTCAGCGGAAAATTCTTTTTTGACCGATGCAGTTTTACAAAGCTTTCCTGTATAAGCACTGATAGCAGGAAGAATATCTCTGTTGACCATCTCAATAACTGTCAGCGCTTCAATGTTGATCGTTTTGCAGTAGCTTTCGAGATAAATCTCATGGCGTGCTTCAAGCTCTTCTCTGGTGAAAACCTTGTGATCCTCAAAGAGATTTATGTTCTTTTCGGCTATCAGACAAGGAATTGCATCGGGAGTTGTCGGAAGGTTATAAAGTCCTCTGCTTTCTGCTTCCTTGACCCATTCGTCATCATAACCGTTGCCGTTGAAAATGATTCTCTTGTGGTCTTTGATTGTTTTCTGAATGAGAGCGTGAAGCGCATCCTCAAAGTTATCAACATTCTCAAGTCTGTCTGCATATGATTTGAGCGACTCTGCAACAGCGGTATTGAGAACAATATTTGCGCTTGATATCGATCTTGCCGAGCCAAGCATTCTGAATTCGAATTTATTACCTGTAAATGCAAACGGAGAAGTTCTGTTTCTGTCGGTTGTATCTTTGGGGAAACGGGGAAGAACGTGAACACCAACCTTCATCTGCACTTTTTCGTTGGCTTCGTATGCGGTGTCGTTCTCGATTGATTCGAGGATAGCATTAAGCTCATCACCGAGGAACATCGAAACGATTGCAGGAGGCGCTTCGCCTGCGCCGAGACGGTGGTCATTGCCCGCACTTGCAACAGATGCTCTTAAAAGGTCCTGATAATTATCAACTGCCTTGATAACCGCACAGAGGAAAAGAAGGAACTGAGCGTTATCATAGGGTGTTTCACCGGGTTCGAGGAGATTCATTCCGTCGCCCGTTGAGATTGACCAGTTATTGTGCTTGCCGCTTCCGTTGACACCCGCAAAAGGTTTCTCGTGAAGAAGGCAGATCATATTATGTTTCTTGGCAACCTTCTGCATAATCTCCATTGTGAGCTGATTATGGTCGATTGCCATATTGGTTGTTGAAAAAACGGGAGCAAGCTCGTGCTGAGCAGGTGCTGCTTCGTTATGCTCTGTTTTTGCAAGAATTCCGAGTTTCCAGAGCTCTTCGTCAAGGTCTTTCATATATGCCGCAACGCGGGGTTTGATTGAACCGAAATAATGGTCATCAAGCTCCTGACTCTTTGGAGGTCTTGTTCCGAAAAGAGTTCTGCCCGTGAAGATAAGATCTTTTCTCTTGTTATATAAATCGGCATCAACAAGAAAATATTCCTGCTCTGCGCCGACTGTTGTTTTAACGCTCTTGCTGTCGTCCTGACCGAAGAGTTTAAGAATTCTCTTTGCCTGCTTGCCGATAGCTTCCATCGAACGTAGCAAAGGAGTTTTCATATCGAGAGCCTGTCCGCCGTAAGAACAGAAAACGGTCGGGATGCAGAGAACACCCTCTTTGATGAATGCGTATGATGTGGGGTCCCATGCGGTGTAGCCTCTTGCTTCGAAAGTGGTACGGATACCGCCCGAAGGGAAGCTTGATGCGTCTGATTCACCCTTTACAAGCTCCTTGCCCGAAAATTCCATAATGATACTGCCGTCACTGCAAGGGGAAATAAAACTGTCGTGCTTTTCGGCAGTGATACCCGTCATAGGCTGGAACCAATGAGTATAGTGAGTTGCGCCGTTTTCAACAGCCCAATCCTTCATTGCGTTTGCAACAACATTCGCAACAGCGATATCCAGACGCTTGCCGTCCTGAATTGTTTTTTTCATTGCCTTATATGTTTCTTTCGGCAATCTCGAACGCATTGCTTTGTCGTCAAATACCATACAGCCGAAATAATCGGGAACGCTTTTCATACTCATTCTCCTATTATATACAAAATAACATTAATAAATATAGACCTAATCATTACCAAAGTCAAGTTTTTTCGGCGGTGCAAAAACAGATTCTGCAATCTATCTGTTTTTCGCACCGCCGAGATAAAAGTTTTTGTTATTTTTGATTAAATGCAAGTCTTTTTAAAAACTGAGGTTTCTTTGTGGTTATGTTATCAGGGCAATATGTGAGCACCTTGGGCATATCCGCAATCTTGTTGACTGTCCAGAGAGAAACAAAGAGTCCGTTTTTTTGCATAAACTCAACAAAGTGCTTATTGGTATTTCTGTAATTTGAGTTTATGCCGACTGCACCGCAATTCTTTACCTTATCCGCAATCTCCTGCCAGACAGCCTTGTTTTTCAACTCGTTGGCGGAAACGTTGTAATTGAGGTAATAAGGAATGTCTGATGTGCTTTTTACCGTTTCGGCCCAGTCCTCGAAAACACCTGTGTAAAAAACTCTGTCAAAAAGACCGTAACGCTTAACGAGCTCATCTACCGCACCGAGATTTTTCATTGATTTGATGTCAAGATTGATTTTGCAGGTCGGATGCTCCGCAACGACCTTGAGTGCATCATCAAGAAAAACACCCTGCGTAGAATCAGGCTCCGAATTATGAATTATAACGGGTGTGCCGTCAGGTCGGAAGCTGACGTCGAATTCAACAACCTGAGCATTATCCTCAGTTGCCGCTTTCACGGATGAAACGGTATTCGGATCGGTGTTCAGTGCGCCCGCGTGATAAGTGACGGTAAAGCCTTCTGGCAGGTCATAATCCGCTGCAAGCTTTTTTCTGTTGAGCCTGAAATAAACAGCATCAATTGCACATATAATTTTCGGAAATACAAAGTTCATTTTACTCCCTCCGTAAAAATTAAAGCACACAATCAAAATATTGTCAACCAAACAATAAAATAGCACAAAAGTTATTGAAATCGTCTCAGATTTATGTTATTATTATACAAACAGTTTTATATTTTGAATTTAAGGAGGCGCTTGGGTGGACGAAAAAACAAACGTTGCTTTTGATGAACAGAATCAAGGCATAATCATTGACTATGAAAAAGGCGTCAAAAATCCTCTTTTAAGAAACAGAAGATACGTCGGCTCCGCCGAAAAAATCGGTTATCTTCTTAATGACGTTGCAGCCAGTTTTAACATCGGCAAATATAACGATCGATTTATTTATGATATTGTTAAGCTCGACTTTAAATATCTCGCGGTTTATACTTTGTTTGCAGGACTTTGGGATACAATCAACGACACCTTTATCGGTGTAATCGTTGACAGAACAAGAACCCGTTGGGGCAAATTCAAGCCCTATATGATCCTCTGCCAGATTCCTCTTGCGATTCTCGGTCTGTGGTATTGGTTTTTGCCGATTTTGTTTCCGGATACATCTGCCGACTACATACCAAAGCTGATTTTTTACTGCATATTTTCCATAATCGCAGAAACGGGCGGAACATTCACTGCAATTGCAGGCACGGGATTTATGGCAACCATAACCCCTGACCCAATTGAACGAACGGGACTGATAACTATGGCAAGGCTTCTTTCGGGTCTTGTCGGTGAAAAAATACCTGAGCTTGCGTTCGGACTTCTTCTTGACCTTGTCAACAACAATGTTCTTAAGTGGAACCGCACTCATCTTTTCGTTGGCTTCGGAATAGGAACGGCGCTGATTTCATGCGCAATGTCATTCTATTTCTTCTGCGTATCGCAAGAGCGTGTTTCGCAGACTATCGAAAAACCCAGTATTCTTCAGGGACTCAAGGCGATTATAAGCAACAAGCCCATTCTTTTGATTGCACTTTCGGAATTTCTTGAAGGTTTCGCCGTCAGCAAGAGCAGAACAAACTATTTCATTGACGTTCTCGGCTCCGCAACCTTCCAGACAATCGTCGGCATTCCCGCATCGCCGATTTCATCAATCAGCTACGCTTTTGTTGCACCTATGCGCAAAAAGTTCTCAACAAAAGCACTCTGGATTATGCAGGATTTGTGGGTTGATGCCTGCTGGCTTGTAGTTTTTGCAATCGGTTCAATCGGCGGCATGCAGAACGGTTTATATAAAAACAAATGGGTAATGCTTCCGCTGCTTGCCGTTGAAGAAATGTTCGAAATGTGCGGCTACGGTCTGAGAAACGTTATCCCCAGCGAAATGTATAACGAGGCAATGGACTACTGCGAATGGAAAAACGGCTACCGTGCAGAGGCGATGACGGGCGTTGCAAAAGATCTCGTCAAGAAGCTTCAGGGCATCTGTATGGGCTCAATCCAGAATCTGATTATGGACAGAATCGGCTATGTCCAGGGTCTTACCATCGGTACACAGGCAGATTCAACCAAGTGGTGGATTTTTGCAATGGGTACGGGAATTCCCATAATAACGGGTGCGCTCGGTGTTGTTCCTATGTTCTTCTATGACCTCAACGGTAAAAAGAGAGACCAGATGTATCAGGAGCTTTTTGCAAGACGTGAGGCAATGAGAAATGCGGTTGAAAGCGCAAAAGACTCCGAAGAAATCGAAAAGCTTGCAAAAGCGCAGATTCAGGGAGATTACATTCAGAAATAAAAAATTCAACGGTCACGGACGGATTGTCTGTGACCGTTGTTTGTTCATCGGGCTGCATTCAATGCAGGTGTCTGAATTGCTTTGTAAAGTTCTGCACCCGTTTCGGCATAATAATTCCAATTTATGCTGCCGTCGGGTTCGATGTCAAAGCAATACAATTTTCCTTTATCATCGGCAACCGTAACCAAAAGCTGATTTTTTGCCATATCGCCCCTAGGGAGTTCTTCTGCTTCAAGGCTGTTGAAAAGCCTTACGATTTCTTTCATTTCTTCATCCGTATACATATTGTAAACGAAGGACTGTGCATTCTGTGATATTACGGAAATCATAATCGGCTCGCCCTCGATTTTTGTATCGGGTGTCACCTTTCTGAATACTCTTTCATCAACGCTGAACTCAAAAGCAATTCTGACACCGCCGCTTTCGTCTGCCCCCTCCTCTGTTCCGTAATCAACAAAGGTAACAAAGCTGTATCTTCCGTCAACGCTTTCGTTGACATTGAAGTAATATCCGAACGGGAATTGAACCGTAACAAACGACTCGGGCGAAATCGCAATAAGGCTTGTCTGCGGATTGTACTCTGTTTTTATCGTCATGCGCTCAAATTTTCCGTCGACCTCTTTCTTCATTGACTGATTGGGCACAATGTAAAGATATCGGTCCGAGCTGTTATAGAAGCTGATTTCAAGAAAATCTCTGCCTGTTGCATCCATCCCCATCAGCTTAAGACCAAGTTCTTCGGGGATATCGGATTTTATATCATATACGATAAGAACTTTACGGTTGTCGGGCTGTGAAATACTGCTGTTCGGAGCTGTAGTTATTATATTGGGTCTTATCATTTGCGGAGCGGTCGTAATTTCCGTATAACCGATGCTTCCGCCAACAGAAGTCGGATTATCGGGCTGCATAGCAACATTACGGTCTGCTTTTACGTCCCACAGAAGTTTTAAAAGCTCCATATTGTTTGTTTCGTAGCAATTGCCTGCCATATCCTCAATGATCCCGCCGGAAACTATTGTAAACAACCTTTTTTCGCCATTTAAAAGATCAATTACAACATAAATTGAGTTACTGTAATTAATGTCAATATCGTTTATTTTTGTGAATTTTGTTTTGTTATAGCATTTAACAATTTCATCGAGTTCTTCGGCTGAAAGAGTAATTTCATTATGATAATTCGAGCCGGGATAAATTTTACCCGAAACCGCATTTTTAATTTTTTCTGTAATCGGTGTCACATGGCCGAGAGCAAGCTCGTCATAAGTTAGCTGTGGCTTTTTTGATGAAGTTTTTCCAACCTTAATTGCGAGCATAAGCTCTTTATATTCCCCGTTATTATCCGAGATAAAGATCCGCATTACATAGGATTCTTTTTCAAATCCGTCAATATATATCGAGAGGTCTGCAAAGTAGAGCACCTCTTTACCGACACTCAATCCTGAGGGAAGTACCGTTTCTCCGATGGGCGAAGGATACTTCGGATCATAGTTTACCCCGTTTACTCCGTCAATCAATTCAAAATGACTGTCGATATAATATGCGCTGTCTTTGTTGTCATTCTTAGCTTTCATAACAACATACGGCTTGCCGAAATGGTCGGTAACAAGCTCGCATCCTGTTATATTAACTGCATTATCCTGACTTGCATACGTATATTCGACCTCATAGGTTTTTATAAGGTTATAAAAGTCCTTATATTTTTTCTCCGCTTTTTCAGTTACGCGTTCAAAAATCTCATAATCAAAATTGCCGTTGTCACGCAAAACTTCCGGAATTTCATTATCATTTTCGTAATTTGTTACCGAAACAACATTTCCATCGACGTCAAATTTTGCGCTGAATGCAAAAGCAGTCATACTTTCATATTCCAGAAGACTTTGCTCGTATTTGAGAAGCTCTGAATAAGGTGTGTTGTAATAATAAATTCTCTGCCATCCGTAAGCAGTTTTATTATCATCACTTATTTCAACAACCTCTGCGCCCGCAATACACATCTGATATTTATAATGGTCGTTTCCTTCAACCTGCTTCTGCCAATCTTCTTCAAGAAAAGTTTCAACCTTTTCAGCCAAAGTATCCTTATTATATGATTTATTAACAGAGTTTGTCAGACATACGGCTCCGACCGCTATGCAGAGAATAACACAAAAAACAATTGCAATAACCTTAGGCTTTTTGAATTTAAGAACATTGACGATTCTTTTTTCAACAACATTTTCACCGAATGAAAGCGGTGCTGCTGCGGCGAAACGGCGGTTTGAACCGATGGCAACGAGAGTCAGCCCGTAGCTTTTCTTTTCATCTTCACCAAGTTCACGGAGAACTTTTTCGTCACTGCTCATTTCCATATCACGCACCATAAGATTGAATCCTACCCACACAAGCGGATTGTACCAATGAAGCATAAGAATTGCGAAGGAAATAAGCTTTATTATGTGGTCCAGACGGCGGATATGATTTTTTTCGTGAAGAACAACATATTCACGCTGTTTTGTATCCATACCGTGCGGAAGATAAATTTTCGGATTGATAATACCGAAAACAAACGGTGAACGGATTTTTTCGCATTCGAAAACATTCCCGTCAAGCTTTGTCGCAAATTCAACCCTGTTCTTAACCTTGATAAGAGAAACAATACCGTAAACAGCCATAATGATTATTCCCGAAGCCCAAAGCACCGAAGCAATTGCCGTTACAACCTGCATCGGATTCACGCTGTCGGTGATTTCGGGGACAGGCAAAAACGGGTTGATAACCGTATCCGCTGCTTTAATGCCCGTTGATATTTCGGGTATCTTCATCATCCCGATATCATTCGGAATATAATTATTGACCGTTGCACTTCCCGATGAAGTACTCTGAACCGGCACCGAAAACAAGTTAAAAATGCTCAGAACAGACGAAAACGAAAACGGACAGATCAACCTCAGTCCCGCTATGCTCCAGAGTGCATAAGAAAAAATTTTCGGAGCTTTGCGGAGCAAAAGCCTTATAAAGATTATACCGAGGATTATGTAGCTTCCCGTCAGGGTCATATTGAATAATGTTATAAAAATATCCTCAAGCCAATCAAGCATTGCTATCCCTCCTTGTGTGAATTAATAAGGTCGGTAAGTCTCTGCGCTTCCTTTTCAGAGATGGTTTTCCCTCCGAGAAAAGATGCAAGAAATGACGGAAGCGAACCGTCAAAAGTGCGCTCAACAAAATTTTCGCTCTCGTTAGCCTGCACCATTTCCTTCGGCACAAGCACCGACACAACCGCATTCTCGTTTTTGATAAGTCCTTTTTCACTCATCTTACGGATTGCATTGTAGGTTGTCGATTTTTTCCAGCCGAGATTATCCTTGCAAAGCTCAACCAATTCGCCCGAGTTGACGGGCGCACTGTCCCAGACAACGCACATAAACTTATATTCGCTGTCCCATAATGTCAGATCACTCATAAATATGCTTTAATTAACAGTAACACATATGTCTGAAATTTAATATCTCACGCACATTCGAGAATTTTTCTCTTTGTCATACAACAGTATGTCTGCAGAGAAGAAATGCCCGACTGCACGTAATCTATTGTATTTCAGATGCGGAGCAGTTTTGATTGAGAAGATTTTCGTGATGTCAAGGCGAAAATCTGTAGGAATACGAGACTATTTCAAAGATTTTCAACGCAGACAGGGCGGAAATCTTCCGTTCAAAACCATATGGTTTGCTGTTAATTAAAGCATCACCCCCGTTTCATACAAGAATTAAGGTTTGTAACTATAAACCTTAATTTAAGTTTATAATTATAAACCTCATTTGTCAAGAGTTTTTTCAAATAAAAAACGGCAGTCCGTCAGGAACTGCCGAAAAACAACGGTTTTATTCAAATAAAAAAATGAACAATGAATAAAAATCTTCAAATTCAAAACACAGCCACGGTAACAATTGTTTTTGCTCTTGACAAAAATATGTAACTGTATCTCAAAATATCTGAAAATTATTCATTATTCATTAATTAATGCCTCTGTACGCGCAAGCAGGGGCATTCTGGTGCCGGTGACCGGACTTGAACCGGTACGGTGTTGCCACCGAGGGATTTTAAGTCCCTTGCGTCTGCCGATTTCGCCACACCGGCAACTTTTTTGGCTTTTCGGACAAGCATAAAATGCAATATTGCCCAAATCACCGACATAATTATAGTTTAAAATTACCGTTTTGTCAACACCGTTTAAGATAAATTAACATTTGCTATTGCGAAAATGTTACAAAAATAGTAAAATATTATTATCCCATTTTTTCATTTACAAGGAGAAAAAAACAATGAAACATTATCCGCTCGATCTTGCACAATTGATTCAGGACAGAGATTTTGACGGCATTATTGCTCTGCTGATTTCAAAAGCACCGTTGATTTTAGCCGCTTTGGTTATTGTTATCGTCGGCTTTATCATTTCAAATCTTATAGGGAAACTGGTTGTAAAAGGTCTTCAGGCAAAAGGCGTTGACCCCTCGGTACATTCGTTTATCAAAACGATTGTTTCGCTTATTCTCAAATTTATCTTTATTCTTTCCGCCCTCTCCACACTTAATGTTGACGTAAGCTCTTTCATAACAGCCCTCGGTGCGGCAGGCGTTACGGCAGGTATCGGTCTTCAGGCAAGCATCAGCCAGCTTGCCAGCGGAATCCAGATTCTCGCAAACCACCCTTTCAAAAGCGGCGACTATATTGACGTCGGCACAGTCAGCGGCAAGGTCCGCGAAATCAAAATGATGTATACCGTTCTTATAACCGTTGACAACAAAAGAGTCATTGTTCCCAATTCATATATAACGTCAAATAACATAATAAATTATAATGCAGAGGACAGACGCCGACTCGATCTTGTTTTCTCTGTCTCATACGATACGGATATCGCGAAAGCAAAGCAGGTTATTCTCGATGTTGTTAAGAAAAACAATCTTATTTTCACGGATCCCGAACCTGTTATTGCAGTAAAAGAGCACGGCGCAAGCTCTGTAAACATTGCTTGCCTTATCTGGTGCTCCGCCGATGAATACTGGAATATTTTCTATTATATGCAGGAAGCCGTCAAGCTTTCATTCGACAAAAACAACATTTCTATTCCCTACGGTCAGCTTGACGTTCATATTACCAAGGAGTGATATTCTTGACAGATTTTATTTTGGGACTGTTTTTGAAAGATTATAAAAAAGCTGTAAAAGACGCTGAAAGCACAAAAGGTGCTGCTTCTGTTGCAATTATCCTCGGCGAAAAAGACAGAATCCGCCTCGGCGTTGTCAGCGGTGTTGTCGGAATCGTTCTCAACATAATTCTTTCCGTTTTCAAAATGATATTCGGAGCAATCACCAAAAGCATTTCAATTGTTGCGGACGGTGCCAATAATATTTTCGATGCAATTTCGTCAATCATCAATCTCATCGGTTTCAAAATTTCGGGTAAACCCGCCGATGATGAACATCCCTTCGGTCACGGCAGAGTAGAATATATCTCCGCACTCACGCTTGCATTTTTTATTCTGATAATGGGTGTTGAACTGATTAAAACATCTTTCGATAAGTTCACCAATCCCGAAACAGTAATTTTCAGCACACCCGCAGTCGTTGTTCTGATTTTTTCGGTTTTTGCAAAAATCTGGCTTGCCCTCTTCAATCGCAAGGTCGGAAAAATGATGAATTCCGTTGCAGTCAACGCCGTTGTTGCCGACAGTATAGGCGATATCGCCGCCACAACCTGCTCTCTCATAGCACTTGTCGCTTCAAAATTCACCGATTTGCCGATAGATGCCGTTATGGGCATAGTTGTTGCTCTTGTTATTATTTATGCCGGCATCGGAATCATAAGGGATACAATGGGTCCCCTTCTCGGCGAGCCGCCCGACAAAGAGCTTGTCGCTGAGCTTGAAAAGCTGGTAATGTCATACGAAGGAGTTGTCGGTATTCACGACCTTGTGCTTCACAGCTACGGTCACGGAAAAATCTACGGCTCACTACACGCCGAAGTGCCTGCGGATGTTGATATTCTTCACAGCCACGATACAATCGACCTTATCGAAAGACAGGTCTGTGAAAAACTCGGAATCGAAATTTCAATCCATATGGACCCGATTATCGATGACGAGCGCATCAACAGCCTCAAGGAATCGGTTGCGCATATCGTAAGCGAAATCGAGCCCGATGCAACAATCCATGATTTCAGAATCGTTGAAGGGCCTACACACACTAACTTCATTTTTGATGCCGTCCTGCCCCGAAGCTCGATGCTCAGCGAGGATGAATTCAAAAATGCAATAGAAAAATCCGTGAAGAAGATTAACGAAAACTACTTCACCGTTGTCAGTATTGACAGAAGCTATACATAATCGTCAAAATAGCTAAATAAACCACAAAATATGGTGTATTTTTTTCTTTACAAATTTCAAATATACACTTTCAAAATCTCTAAAAATATAGTAGAATAATGATATATTAAAGAATCGGAGGAAAACGTACATGCCTGATTATGCAGATTTCACAACAATACCCTATGGCCAGCTCGGAATTCTCCCTCTCCCCGGCTGTGAAGAAGTGGCAAAAAAAATTGATACTTATCTCGTCAAGTGGAGAAAAGAAAGAGAAAGTGAGCATAAGCTTACGCTTCCGTTTGCCGGCTACGAAAAAGAATCATACATTGTCAAAGCCGCCTTCCCAAGATTCGGAACCGGTGAAGGCAAGTGTGTTATCAATCAGACTGTAAGAGGTTACGATATCTTTATTCTTTGCGACCCGTTCAACTACAGCGTCGAATACAAAATGTACGGCAAGTACGTTCCCATGAGCCCCGATGACCACTATGCAAACCTCAAGAGAGCTATCAGCGCAATTGCAGGTAAAGCAAGAAGAATCAACGTTATCATGCCTATGCTCTATGAAGGCAGACAGCACAGACGCTCGAGCAGAGAATCACTTGACTGTGCGGATATGCTGCGCGAGCTTTGCATCAACTACGGTGTTGAAAACATCATCACCTTTGATGC
>JAZNFD010000357.1:0-5505 GCA_045588975.1 Acutalibacteraceae bacterium
GGTGCCGTTAAAAGAGCAAACCATATAACGGGTATTAAACCGCAGGCATAAAGTATAAGGTTGTTTTTAGATAACCTATCTTGCTTCATAGCAGCTTCTCCTCTTATCTTTTTCAAGAGGTGCATCAATTATTTTCAGCAGTAATTCATCGACATCTTCTGTCGGTTTTTCTTCTTCAAGAAGCATATTGCGAAATTCGTTAAAGCCGTTAATCAAAAGGTTGTGTTCAAAGTCGTCCAGAGCTATTACACGCTTTCGTGACCTCATACAAACACTCCTTTATCTCGCATCTCTGTTTCTCGCTCTTGCCTCTATTGTTTTTTCCATCGATGTTATAATTGAGTTGGCTTCGCTGCGGATTTTTGAAAGCTCTTTTCTGATTTCCTTGGGACTTCTGTCCTCAAAAAGTTTCTCGTTCTTTTCAAAGCCTTCAGGCTCAAAGCCCATTCTTCTGCAAGTGATGTAGGAAACAGCTCTTGCCGTGAATTCATTTGCTTCACGGTTATATTCGCCCTTGTCCATACCTGCGTGAGCTATTTCCTTTGAAAGTGCTCTGAAAATTTCTTCAGCGGTCATACCCTGCATAATATGGATTTCATTTTTCTCTGAATCATAGATTGCGGGAATGCCTTCGGGTAAATCACTTCTTATCTCGACAGGAACTGGTGAAGTTTTTACAAGGATCTTAATAAGTATGTTTTCGTTGGGGAGCTTTCTGTTTCTGCGAGTATCTTCAGCATTTGTCTGTGTTATATCAAAGACCTTCTTCGCATTGTAGCTGACTCCCGTTGTGCCGTCCTCTCTTGTAAATTCTTTTCCCGGCTCAAGGATTGTAATTGCTTTTTCGCCCTTGTTGATATATACGCCCTGCTCCTGCCAATACTTTGAGTCGCCGAGCTTTGTCGCTTCGGGCATCTGATGTGTTACCAAGATTGCGTTGCTTACAGAGTATCTGTCAAAGCGGCTCTGAACATCAAGATAAGATTTGAACTTATCTGTGTCCGTTAAACTCTTTGTACCTTCTTCAAGCATTTCATAAGCCCTTGCTCTGCTTTCCTGCCTCTGTTTTTTCCAATCGTCTTTGTTAAAAGTTTCACTTGAATTTTTTTTAACCTCTGACATGTTCTTTATTTCCTTTCTTCTTTTTATTTTTATTGTTTTGATGTGTAGGTGCTTTGCTTTGTGAATTTTTCTTCGGTGCGGACTTTTCCTTTGCTTTTTCTCTTTCAATTTCTTCTTGGTAAAGTTTAAGCTTTCCTTTGATGGAAGGTCGCAAAGCCGCATCACTTTCGTCCCTTGAGTAATCCTGAGCTCCTCTGCTCACGGAAGTAGGCTCGGACAGACGGGATTTTTCCGTCCTCGCCTGAGAAGGGTTCGTAGAATAACTCTTCTCTTGTTGCTGTTGCTTTTTGCTGAAAAGCCGTTCAATAAATTCATTAGTCGGCATCTGACCGGGTGTACTTCTGTTGGGTACATCCTGTCTGCCTTCCATAGATTTCTTAACCGCTTTTCGTATTGTCATCTGATTTGGTGTACCGAGCCGGAAACGTTCAAAAATTCGGTTGACTTTTTCGGTATCTTCTTCTCTTACCATAATGTCACACTTACCGTCTTTGGCTTTGTTATCTTTGAGCACATGGTACATAACACCGTAACGCTTTGCTTCCTCGCAAAACTTTCTGAGGTGTTCATCCTTGATTTCAAAAACTTTAATCGGCTTATTTGTTTTAAGCATCTTTGTAAGTGAAGCTTTACCTATTGAAGTATTTGAATTATCCTTCAATGCAATAATAAGCAAGTTGGCAAGACGCTCAACATTGTCACCCGTAATCTTTGCTGCTACCTGTACACCCTCCAAAGACATTCTCACGATTTGTTCGGCAGCATCACCTGATGCGTTCATAATTCATCAACTCCTTCCTGCTGTTGGATTCTTTAGCCTGCTCTATTCTCTCGTCTATGACAGGCTTTTGTTTTTCAATTCTGTCGCAAATAACAATATCTCTCCGTAGCTTTTTAATCATCACGGAGAGGTTGGTGATGTGTTCTCTAATTTCATCTTCTTCTTTTTCATCACCGCTTCTTATTGCGACCTTAAGTTTGTTACGAAGAATATCTCTTGCCTTTGTAAGCTTCGCCAATTCATCCTTACGAGAAGAACTGAACTGTTCTAACTGCTCGTAGCTTTCAATATCGTTGTCACACAAAAGATTTTGCTGTTCAATCAAACGGTCAAGCTTTCTGACCTCCTGAAAAAATCGCTTTTGTAATTCTCTGTTTCTTTCAGGTCTTGCTTTTACAATTTTTACAACCGTAACGAAACGAACATAGACCTGCTGATAATTTTCATTGTCCAAATCCTCAAGGTAATCCTCGACGGTGTTATCCTGTTCGGGAAGGTCAACCTTTTTTCTTCGTATGTTTTCTTCGATACGCTCGGCAAGTCTGTCGGGTTCGTACTCTTGTCCGAGATTTCTCAATCGTCTTGCTTTCGGAAACAACGGATGCGACAGAGTAACATACTTGTGACTAAAATCAAAAATATATCCTCTTTTCTTCATCTCTCTGAAAAAATCATTTTCATTTTCTGAGAGAAGAATACACTCATCAATATCTTTTCTGAAGATTACATTCTTTGTAACCTTACCGGCCTTTTCCTCCATATACTCATAACGGCTTATGTGTTTTGAAGGTCCGGGATTTTCAATCACCGACAGACCGTACTCACGGCATAGATTGTCCGAGAGTTCTCTCATTCGTCTGTTGTTTGCTTTACAAGAGTTATACTTTTTTCCGTCAACAAATGAAACGGAATTAAGGACGAAATGATTATGACAGCAATCGGTATCAAGGTGTGTGGCTACAACTACTTCAAAGCTGCCACCCCACATTTGCTCTGCAAACTTCATTCCGATTTCGTGTGCTACTTCGGGCGTAACTTCACCCGGTGCAAAAGATTGATAACCGTGAAAAGCCAATATACCGTTTTTCTTACCGTATTCTTTTTTTGTTTCCTGCATCTGTTCATAAGCAGAGGCAGGAGTGCAGTTAAGAGCATTAACAAAAAGTTTCTGCTCAGTCTTTGATGACTTAGTCGCATAATCGAGTACATCTTTTAAATCTTCTTTGTCTTTAAGAGAAGTCTTTTCAATGTTTGCAGCGTAGTTAATCACATGGTCGAGCCTGCAATCAACTTTCCAAAGACTTACCGTTGCCAATTTAAAACCTCTTTGCTTCGTAATGCTCACGAATAAACTTTTCAACTTCTCTTAATTTTTTCAGCTCTGCATTTAAGTCAGGTACATTTAAAATTCCGTTTGCATTTGCATAAAACAAAATCTGATTGATGTTGTTACCGACAGCTCTGACTTCACGAATGAGTTTTTTATAATCAACAGGCGGAGCCTGCGGCGGTACATAGCCTTCAACTAAAAGACGGATGAGCCTTCCTTTATTCAATTTTGTTTCCTTACAAAGTCTGCAAAGGTTTTCGTATTCTTTTTCATTGAAACAAACTTCAAATCTTATAGGTCTACTTCGCACGGTATCAATCCTTTCCTTTTAAAAATTGCAACGGCAACTGCTCCTGCAATATTTAAAGTGATAGCGAGCAGAAAAAGACATACGGATGCTGCTGTGCTCATTGGCATTTCCTCCTTTCATTGGGGTCTTTTAGGGGTTACCCCCTAAACAAGCGGATTTGTCCGGACAAATCCATTGCTTGTTAATACTAATGCCATCAATTTTGCTGTTTTAATAGAGCTCGTCTATGAGGCATTCCTCGTAATCATCCATAGGACAATTTTCACAATCCGCATCACACGCAATCGTGTTATGTTCACCTTCGGTGAAGGCTTTGATGAGCGTTGCTTCATCACCGGCACACTTTGTAAGCAGGTCAGTGTTCTCGACGATGTCCTTGACTTTTCTTTCCGCTTCCTTGTCAGAGCGAGCCATAACCTTCATATCAATATTTCTGATCTGCATAACAACTACTTTGTACTCTTTCATTTTCATCACCTCCTCATCTGCTTAAATCTTTTTCAGGATTGAAACGGATAGCGTTGATTTCATCACCTACGGAATAAAATCTTTCGGGAAGCTTAAATTCTTTCAATGTTTTTGTAAGTTCTTCATCGTTAAGACTTGATATGTTATCATTTTCTGTGCCGCAGACAAAACAAGTGCCGGCAATAATGTCAACAACTCTTCCGTCCTCGTCACGCATAGCACGGCAATAATCCAAGCCGTCGTTCTTGCCGTCACGGTTATGAATAACAACTCTGCTGTCAAGCTGATAAATATCAATTCCACCACCGACAATTTCTTTCATAGCTTCGTAGGTGGAATCAATTTCTGTAACCTTTGCAATCTTACCCGGCTGTAAAAGAACAACTTTGATTTTTTCCTGCGGCTCAACTTCTTCCGCATCAAAATTGATTTCAGAAAAATCATCGGCATCAAGAATGTAATCACCCTTGTACCAATTTTCTGTTGCGATGTGCTGTGCTTCTTCCAAGCTGTTCGCTTCAACATACACATCTCTTTTCAACTTCTCGGTAATCGTTACCTTGTACTCACTCATAAAGCATCAGTCCTTTCATAAGAATTTTTATTTTCATTTTTCAAGTGACACAGATAATCGTTCACATCTTTTCCGTAAGGTACAATGTGATTTATAACTTCATATCTCTCTGATAAAATTTTTGAAAGATGTTCTGCAACCTTTTGTCCCGGCTCGTCGTTATCAAGGTGAAGGTGAATTGTTTTTATTCCTTCGTCCTTTTCAATAAGCGATGAAAGAGCAAGAGGCACAACAGAATATTTTTGAGTAATGTTAATACCTGAAAGAGAAACAAGGTGCTGATTTTTTAAGTCAGCACCTTGCATTTTTTCTATTGTCATATATGAAAGTAAGTCTATTGCACTTTCAAAAATGTGAATTGTTTCTGCATCCTTCTGTGTCAGACGGAATGAAAATCTTTTATCACTTCCGCTGACATCACAGAAAAATCTTTTTCTGTTTGCAGAACGCATTGTAGCGTACCTTGCAGTTCCTTTTTCATCGTAGCCGACAAAGACAACATTGTTTCGGTAAGAGCTTTGGTAAAGCATACCCTTGTCAATGAAAAAGTCTATGACTTCTCTGGAAATTCCTCGGCTCATAAGGTATGAAACTGCTTTGTCATTGTTCTCTGCTTTCTTCGGCAGAGAAAACTTTTTGGGAGGCGGCTTTGCTTTGTGATAAACCTCCTTTGGTATAACCGTCTGTGTGCCGAGAATTAAACCTGCCGCATCAAGGAATTGCATTCCTTTGACTTTAATGAGATAGTCGAGAGCACTCTTGCCGCCGATACCTCTTGACCACCACATCCACCGTCCGTTAGATATTTTCAAACTGTCGTGAGTGCGAGTGGAATAAACTTTTCTTGAAACTCTTTTAAGCTCATAGGGCTCATTGTATTTCAGATAAGTCAGCAGGTCCATTTCTCTTGTTTTTTTAAT
>JAZNFD010000358.1:0-3274 GCA_045588975.1 Acutalibacteraceae bacterium
TCTCCTTGAGGAAGGGATGAGCCGATTTCATAGCTGCTCTGAAAGTTTCGTCATCGGTATCGTCATATGCATAAAGCAAACGCTTATGAACTTCGTAAAGCGCATTTATGAGCTGACCTTTTCTGAAAGATGTGTCGGGAAGCGAATCGACAAGTTCGTTGATTACCTTGAGATCAAAATAGAAATCCTGAATAAAATCATCTTTTACACAAATGTCAAGACCATCAAAATGATAGGTATAGTCTTTGATTAATCTGCCCGTGTCAAGCGGCATATTGCCGAGATGAGTGTGACCCGTATAAACCTCGAGAGCGATATCTATAACCTCTCCTGCCTTTGCGTTGAGGGTAATCATATCACAGTAGTGGTTGCCGTGACCTGTGAAAACTATCTTCGTGCAGAATGTGCCGAAGGGTTTTCCGTTGACCCAAAGAAGAGTTTCGTAGCCCTCGGTGTGAGGCATAACGAAGATTGTTTTTCCGTCAAGCTCCTCGGGCACGGTAAACTGCGCTTTGAACCAACCGAAAGCCTCTTCCCTCCCCCATGTTTCGCCGCTGTTTATGGGCGCACAAAGAGAATCATCGGGAATCTCATAAAGTCTGTCTGTTGTTTCGTAAAAGAGGGCGGTATCAATCTTTGCAACCTTTTTGAAAAGCATTGGGTCAAGAATCTTTTCGAATCTTTTAAGTTTTGTGAGCATACGCTCAATTTGTTTATCTGCAAGCATATTTTTATCCTTTCGGGGATACGTTAAGTTTTATTTATTCATAAGCATCCGCATAAACAAGCCGCCCTGAACGGTTCTGTGCCGGAACGAAACGGTTTTTCCGCTGACCGTGTCATACCAATCAGTCATAGGCACACGGCTTTCACTCTCGTCGTAAGCTTTCCAGAGAGGTGCGATATACTGCTCAAAAACTTCCTTTGAGGATGACATCGATGCCACCCAGACAAGCCAGTCGCTCTTGGTGTAGTCCGCACGGCTGTCAAGCGGCATTCCGTATTTATTGAAATGCTTCATATTATCAGCAATTTCAGCATCCATAAATTCCTGCGAGAAGAGGCTTGTTCCCCATACCTTATCCCATACCATATTGTATTTCATCGAATATGTATCGGGCTGGTCGAAGGCAAGATTTGATGTGCCGTCAGCATTGAGTGCGGTTTTCATCCAGTTTTCTGCCATCTTTTCGGATTCGGCAAGATAGAAATCAGAGCTTTCTTTGTCACCGCGCATTTCCTCTATAATAGCCATGCCCCTCAGACCCATAACCGCTTTGAGAGAGAGGTTGCAGTTGTGGGCAAGGTGACCCGCAAAGTCATCCGTGCAAAGCTGATTGCCGGGGTCTGCACCGTATTCAATAAGGTAACTGCACCACTTCTTCAGAAGTTCAATATTCTCACTTGCAAAATCTGAGTTACCTTCTGCAAGAGCAACATTTGCAGCCATAACAAGCATATTTCCGCATTCTTGAACGGGCATCTGATATTTAAGAGCATTTTCTCCGTAGACCTGACCGTTAACAAGCGGATAACAGCCTACATCGTGAGGAGCGAAGTCAAATATCCATGCATCGCTTTGGGCATAACGGAAAACAGGACGCATCATACCCTTGACAAGCTCGGGGTTATAGATAAGAAACATCGGGATTGACGGATAAGAAACATCAACCGTTGCGGCACAGCCGTTTGAGAAACACTCTTTGGATATGTAAAGAATTTCTCCGCTTTCATCAAGTACAAGCTTATGACCCGCAATAACCTGACGGTATGCAAGAGAAAGAAGCTCGGCATATTTTTCACCGCCCGCTCTTTCGGCATCAGCATAAAGCTTCTGCGAAAAAGCGTTGCAACGGGTCATAACATCATCATATTCCCCTGCCGCTTCTGCAATTGCATCGGTTATCGGCTGACCGTCTTTATTCCACCACGATCTGAGATGTGTACCGAAATATTCAATGCTTTCGATATCATCATAAGCAAAAAGGTAAAGAATTCTTTCGTTCTCTTCAATTTCAGAGCTGATATTGATTACATCCATACTCCAAACTCTGTCAACACGGGTCTGAGCTTTTTCGGAATCAGACATAAGATAAAAATATCCCCAGTCAATTCTGACGTCATCGCCGCTGCGGTTAAGAGGCTTTTGCTCCTCGTTACCCATTTTATATCCCTTGATCTTGCCTATAGCAACTTCGTCAATTATAATTTCGCTTTGCCAGACCTTATCAAGACAAAGTTCTTCGCTTGCACCAACATTCACGCTGACATCGTGCTCTTTTCCGTCTTTTGATGAATACGAAACCGAAAGATATGAAACGGGTCTTGTGAGAAGCCTGTAATCATCGGCAATAACGGGCGAAGTAAACACCGCTTTAAGAGTTATTTCTTCGTTTTCAAAAACAGCGGTAGTTGACAAAGCATCTATATCGAGCGAAACCTGATTGAGCTTGTGTTTATCTCTGTGATAGCCGAGAAATGTATATTCTTTTCCGTCAACAGTAACGGTACCAAGGAGATAGTTTCTCTTTCCCGTCCAATGAACCGTTTCGGAAACATTCAATACGGTATCCTGTGACCACACCGAAAAATAAGGGTCTATTGTTATAAGCGGAACGCAAGGGGCACGCATTTTCATTTTTATCATCCTTTCCGATTTTTTTCATTATATCATATATACCACAACATTCAATATAAAAGGAGAAAAACCTGCGTACTTTTTTCAGCACGCAGGTTTGTTTTATCATTTCCAGATAAACCAAAGCATAAGATATCCGGTAATAACCGCCGCAAGAGTGAAGGGCACACCAAATTTCATAAACGTTGTGCTTCTGACCTCATAGCCTTCTTTACGAAGAATACCGATACCCGTTATGTTAGCACTTGCACCGATGGGGGTAAGGTTGCCGCCGAGTGTTGCGCCGCAGAGAAGTCCGTAGTAAAGAAGCTTGGGTTCAATGCCGATATCCATTGCGATAACGGGAACAATCGAGAGCATTGTTGCCGTGTACGGAATATTGTCGATGAATGCCGAAAGAATAACGGACATCCATACGATAATTGTGTAAACGACAAAAACAGAACCCGAACCGAGGCTTGCAATTGCAGAACCGATAACATCGATAACGCCTGCGCTCTTGACACCGCCGATAACAACGAAAAGTCCTGTAAGAAGAACAATTGTATAATAGTCAATTTCCTTGAAAGCATTCTTTACGATATCGGTATTCTTCTTGAACGCAAGTTCACGGATAATACCGATAAGGAAAAACGC
>JAZNFD010000359.1:0-5903 GCA_045588975.1 Acutalibacteraceae bacterium
GATAAGCGTGCGCAGTGGCACGTTGCCGCCACTCCAGAAACCGTGCAGGGTGACTGGGCGGACCATCTCCGCGGTGCAACAATCGCTCTCAATAAGCGTTATCCTCTTCGCAGAGGACTTTGTGCCGTTGTTGACGGTGAACTCCCCATCGGCGGACTTTCATCCTCTGCGGCTGTAATCATCACCTTCCTCTCCGCACTTTGCACAATGAATAAAATTGAACTTGAACCCGCAGAACTTATCACCATTTCACAGGAAGCCGAGAATGCCTATGTCGGTGTTTCCTGCGGAAAATTAGACCAGTCCTGTGAAGTTTACTGCAAAAAAGACCATCTCCTCTATATGGATTTGCAGACCGATACATATGAGCTTATCCCTCAGCATCCCGGTATGAAGCCGTATAAGATTGCGATATTCTTCAGCGGTCTTGAACGCTCTCTTGCGGGCTCGGCTTTCAATATGCGTGTTGACGAATGCAGAAGTGCCGCTTATGCACTCAAAGCTTATGCGGGTATGGAATACGGCAAGTTTGAAGAAACGAATCTCCGTGAAGTACCTTACGAGGTTTATCTTGAATATAAAGACAAGCTTCCCGAGAATTGGTGCAAGCGTGCCGAGCATTGGTACACGGAATTTGACCGTGTGCAGAAGGGCGCGGAAGCCTGGAGAAACGGCGATATTGAAGAATTCGGCAGACTTTCATTCGAAAGCGGCAAATCATCGATTTATAACTGGGAAACAGGCTCGCCCGAGCTTAAAAAATTATATGAAATAATGACCCGTACCGAAGGAATTTACGGCGGACGCTTCTCGGGTGCGGGATTCAAAGGCTGCTGTATGGCACTTATTAATCCCGATTTTGAAGAAAGCATTATCGAAACCGTAACCCGTGAATATCTTGAGGCATTCCCTCATCTTGAAGGCAAATATTCCGTGCATATCTGCGAAAGTGCAGATGGTGTTAACCTGAAATAATCAGAGGTGTAAATATGAAATGTCTTATTCTTGCGGCGGGCTATGCTACCCGTCTTTATCCTTTGACCGAAAATTTCCCGAAACCGCTTCTCAAGGTTGGTGACAAAACCATTCTTGACTGGTTGGTTGACGATATCGACACTTCGGGAGAAATCGATGAATACGTTGTGATTTCAAACAGCAAATACGCCCATCATTTTGATGAGTGGGCAAAAACGAAATCGCAGAAGATTACCGTTGTTGATGACGGCACGGATACAAACGAAACCCGTCTCGGTGCAGTTAAAGATATCCAGTTTGCGATTGAAAAACTGAGTCTTGACGACGATATGCTTGTTATCGCAGGTGATAACGTTCTCGATTTCAGCCTTACAAAGTTTGTTGCATATGCAAAATCAAAGGCCTCCTCCTGCATAATGAGATATTATGAGCCCGAGTTCAACAAGCTCCTCAAATGCGGCGTTGTGACGGTTGATGAAAACGATAAAGTTCTCAATATGACGGAAAAATCTCCGAATCCCGCAACAAACTGGTGCTGCCCGCCTTTCTATTACTACACAAAAACCGATGCAAGGCTTGTGCAGAAGGGCATCGACAGCGGATGCGGCACGGATGCCCCCGGCAGCTACATTGCCTGGCTCTGCAAGCAGACCGAGGTGCACGCAATGGAAATGCCCGGCAGCCGCTATGACATCGGCAATCTCGAAAGCTATGAAAAAGTAAAAGCAGAATACAAAGGCATAAACAAATAAAAACGGAGGTTTTGTGTTTATGGAAGGAAAAACAGGCATTATATCAAAAGCCAAAGGTGCAATCAGTAATGTCAAAGAATACTGGAATGTACCGCCAAAGGGCAGATACATATCCTATAAAGAAACTGCAGCGCTCAGCGGTGCGGGTTTCGGTGTTAACTGGGCAATGCTTCTCGCTTCAAACATAAGTCTGAGTGCGGGCAATTTCCTTGTCGGTGCAAGTATCGGACTTCGCCCTATGGATTTGCAGATAATGCTGACGATAGCCAATATCATCGGCATTCCTATCGGTATTTTCAGAAGCTGGTATTATGACAATCATCATATTCCTGGCGGTAAATTTCTGCCGTTCATAAAAAGAACGGGTTTTCCGATTGTTCTGATGTCCATGATATTTGCATGGCTTCCGTATGAATATTTCAGCTACAATACCAAAGTGGTTGTTGTCTGGCTGATGTTTTTCATTCTCAGTCAGTTTCAGAATTTCTACAATGAAAGCTACACTTATTTCCAGCAGATAATATCGCCAGACGCTCAGGAAAGAGCCAATGTAATGAGCATCTCCCAGGTTATCTATTCCCTCGCACCGACGATTTCAAATCTGTTTATTCCGATGATTGCAGGCTGGACGTGGGGTCTTGACAACATATGGACCTACCGTGTTATTTATCCCGTTTTCACAATAATCGGTTTTGTTATCAGCACAATTTTCTTCCGACAGGTAAAAGAAAGACTTATCCTTCCAAAAAAGAAGCTTGAACCCGTAAGAATGCTTGATGCAATCCGTGAGGTGGCAAAGAATAAGTATTATTGGATTATTCACGCGGCTGCATGGGTTGTTTTCCTCGAATCGGGCTACGGTATCATTCTCGGCTGGTCTTTCGTTTATGCATATAACGGAGAATATCAGTCCTATCTCGGTGTCGCAAACACCGTTATCGGCAATGCGGCGCTGTGGTCGATGCTTCTTGCGCCGCTTGCAATCAAGCTTATGGGAAAAAGAAATCTTCTCATAACCGCAAACTCAATCAACATAGTCGTTCTTGTTATTCTTTATTTCACATATAAAAACCTCATCCTTATTTGTGTTCTCTGGTATTTCAACACATTTATAAATACATTCTGGAATATTGTTCAGCACCAGATAAGCGCTGATATGAGGGACTATCACCAGTGGAAAACTGGCGTCAGAGTTGACGGACTTTTCGGACCTCTCGGTATGATAGGCACCGTTATCGGCTTCTTTACGGGTATGGTATATCCCGCAATATATGAAAAAATGGGTCTGCTTGAGGATTACAGCGTACTTTATGATGACACAATCCGCAATAATCTTTTTGAGGTTCTTATTATTTGCTCCGCTGTCGGTGCGTTTCTCAATCTTATTCCGTATTGTTTCTATGACCTTACGGAAAATAAGCATAGAGCCTATGTCGGAGTTCTGAAAATCCGTGCAATGTTTGAAAATCATTCTCTGGGAGTTCTTGAAAACGAAGAGCTTGCAGATGCTATGGAGATTATTCACGAGGCAAAGGAAAACTTCGGTAAGGAGAAAGTCAAGGCAGATAAAACCGCCTCAAAAGCAGAAAAGAAATCAATAAAAGAAACCAACCTTGCAATCGAAAGAGCCGCCATAATTATGCAGGATCTCGAAAAATTCTCGGGCAAAGCGGGTCTTGCAAGATTAGCGCAGGCAAAAGCAGACTACGCAAAGGGTGCTCTTTATTTCTATGAAAATGCAGATGAGGAAATGAGATGCGCAAGAACTCTTCCAAAGTCAACGGAAGCTGAAAAGGAAATTCGTTCCGATGCAATCAAAAATGCACGCGTCAAGAAAGAGTCTGCATCTCTCATCAGAAAATACGGCATAGATAATATAGAAGCTCCCGACGAAGCAGTTAAGGAAGAGATTATCAACAGAGAATCCCACAGCTTCATCGAAAGCATAAAAATCAAGCGTGAATTGAATGCCTATCTTAAAAAGGCTTCTGTTTATGCGAGAATTATAAAGCCCTATACCGATGCGAAAAATCTTATCGAGCAAGCGGAAAACTACACTCATTACGAAGAACTTGAAGCAAGATATGCGGCAATTTCGGCAGAGTGATGAGGGGAAGGAATAAATAATATGGCAATTTTTATAAAGCAAATCGTTGCATTTTTCACATCCCTTGCACTTGTTATTGCAAATTTTCTGGGCATAACCTCACTTCCTTTCATTGAAAAGGTTGACGACTTCAAAGTTACAACATATATCAGGGGCGAATATGTTCAGTCCGAAGACAGCCTTTATCCCGAAGACTTTGATATTGTAACCGATGTCATTCTTTTTGAATGTGCATCATTTAACAATAAGGGTGAGGTTATCTGCAATGAGCCCGTTCTTGAAACTGCACTTGCCAATATCCGCAAGGCAATCGGCGACAGAGATATCAGCATCACACTCAATTTTCTCGGCCCGTGGGGCATAACCGATTCAGATGTCTGGGAAGAGCAGATGGAAGCGCAGAGTGACGAACACAACAAAGCTTTCACAAGCGGGGTTCTCGAAGACAATATCATTGCCGTGCTTGACAAATATGATTTTGACGGAGTTCATTTTGACTATGAATATCCGCTTTCGGACAATGCGTGGAAGTATTATAATGACTTCCTTGTTTCTCTTGATAAGAAGCTTGGCGACTACACTCTCGGAGTGGCGGGTAATTACTGGAACATATATTTTACCCGTGAAGCCCTCGATGCAATTGATACTTTCGAGCTTATGATTTACGATATGGTAGACGGGCAGGGCAGACACGCCACTTATGAGGACACGGTAGCAGCTGTTCAGAGGCTCGGATTTGACGGTATGCCTTTTGAAAAGGTCAACATCGGGCTTCCTTTCTATTCACGCCCCACAGATATGTCAGCCTATTGGTATGGATATAACGGCTGTTATGAAGAAATTGATGAAAACGGCTGGTACCATTGTGACAATACAAACAAGGATTTCTGGTTCAACACTCCCGAGGTTATTGAAAAGAAAACCGAATATGCAATCAATAACGGTTTCGGAGGAGTTATGATATGGCATTATAACTGTGACCTGCCTTCGACTCACGAAGATTCGCTTCTCAGAGCGGTAGGTACTGCCGTGGATAATAATTATTAATAAATAATTCTATATCGGTTTCGTCTTTTAAGGCGAAGCCGATTTTTTTATGGTGTAACCTTGACATCAGCACCCGCTGCCTGTCGCACCATAGCTGATTTTCTGATTGATACCGCCACTTCCCCGACAGACTATGATATGATTCTCACGGGTGACCTCGGCTCTGTCGGGTCACAGCTTTTGTGCGAGCTTATGATTAAGCAGGAGAATGTTGATATCGGCAGTGTGCACGAAGATTGCGGACTTCTTCTTTATGATATGACAAACCAGAAGGAGGTCGGTGCAGGAGGGTCGGGATGTGGTTGCAGCGGTGCGGTTGTATGCTCCGAGATTCTTGACAGAATTGAAAACGGTGAACTTAAAAGAGTTTTATTTGTCGGCACAGGCGCACTTCTTTCAAGCGTATCACCGTTGCAAAGTGAAACGATACCCGGTATTGCTCACGCTGTGTTGATTTGCGGAGGTTAATAAATGAATGAGATAACAAATGCCGTAAAAGTTGCAAATGCGGCAATGAAAACGGTAAGAACAATCGACGTCGTCAAAAAGGCTGTTATTGCGGCAGCCGCGGTCAGTTGCGGACTTTTGGTTCTGAAATTTTTCAGGGAATAAATCTGCTGTCAAAAGGAAGAAAGATTATGACAAAAAATCTCAAATCAATGATGAGAAAAGATGCGGCAATTTTTGATTATTATGCAAGGCACCCAGAAAGGTGCGGAAGTTTGCAGGCTGGGAGTCAGCTTTCCGATAATTTTTATGTTTTGAAAATTCACGCAAAGCGTGCTGAAAAAGAATCTGCCCGCACAGAAAGATGCTACAAAGGCTCGGAGATTATTCCGGGTCTTTTTGAAAAGTGCAGTCATCTTTGTAAAAAAGGTATTTTACCCGATGAAAAAGAAATCGTTGAGTATTTCAGGCAAAACGGAGGTCTCAGCGGCACAGAGCTTTTGCATCTTCCGCTTATTATTACTTGCGTGCTTGTCGACTATGCGTCACAATCGGTAAAATCAAAGGGTGAATCC
>JAZNFD010000360.1:0-4364 GCA_045588975.1 Acutalibacteraceae bacterium
CTGCGTTTTTGACGTTCTCAGAAGATACCTTGAATACAGAGGCTATAATGTAACTTTCGTTCAGAATTTCACGGATATCGACGACAAAATCATCAAGCGTGCAAACGAAGAAGGTTCAACATTTACGGAAGTTTCCGAAAAATATATCGAAGAATTCTGGACCGATGCAAAGGGTCTTAACTTCAGAGAAGCAACCGTTCATCCCAAGGCAACCGAAAATATCGACAAGATTATCGAAATTGTAAGCGGTCTTATTGAAAACGGCCACGCATACGAAGTTGACGGCGACGTATATTTCAGTCCCAAGACTTTTGATACCTACGGCAAGCTTTCTCATCAGCCTCTTGAGGATCTTGAAGCGGGCGCAAGAATTATGGTTGGCGACATCAAGCGCGAGCCCATGGATTTTGCGCTCTGGAAGTCGGCAAAACCCGGCGAGCCTTACTGGGAGTCACCCTGGGGCAAGGGCAGACCCGGTTGGCACATCGAGTGCTCTGCAATGGTATGCAGATATCTCGGCGAAAGCATTGATATCCATTGCGGCGGTCAGGATCTTATCTTCCCTCATCACGAAAACGAAATTGCACAGAGCGAATGCTTCACAGGCAAACCTTTTGCAAATTACTGGATGCATAACGGCTACATCAACGTTGATAACGTCAAGATGTCGAAGTCACTCGGCAACTTCAAGACAGTCCGTGACGTTGCTGATGTTTACGGCTATGAGCCCATCCGTTACCTTATGATTTCATCGTCATACAGAAGCCCCATCAACTACAGCATCGATGTTATCGAACAGTGCAAGGCATCTCTTACCCGCCTTTACACTTGCCGTGACAGCCTTGATTTTGAAATCAAGAATGCTGCAGAGGGTGAGCTTAATTCACAGATTAAAGAACAGCTCGATAAGAGAGTTGCTCAGTTTATCGAAGCAATGGATGACGACCTCAACACAGCTGACGGTATTGCCGCAGTTTTTGAACTTGTAAGAGATATCAACACTCTTGTTATCGGCAAGGGCGAATCAAAGGCAACTGCAGAGTATGCCGCAAAGATTTTTGACGAGCTTACCAATGTTCTCGGTCTTGTTTATAACAGAAAAACCGAAGTTCTTGATGCTGACATCGATGCTATGATTGAAGCAAGAACTCAGGCAAGAAAAGACAAGAATTGGGCAGAGGCAGACAGAATCCGCGACGAGCTCAAGGCTATGGGTATTGTTCTTGAGGACACCGCACAGGGCGTAAAGTGGCACAGAGAATAATGAAATTCGCCGTATCGGAGCTTATCCGGTACGGCTTTTTTGTATAATATATAAAAAATATGCTATATTATAAAAAAATCAAAAAATAACTTGATTTTTAAATGGAGTTGTGATATAATTCCAAGGCAAATCACACGCAGAGCTATTTTTATTATAAGTGCGGTGTTAAAACCGTGTTAATATCAGGCTTTGCGGCGGTTCGTATCTGACATTAGGATACAAAATTTAACTTAGGAGGAAAAACAAATGTCAGTAGTATCAATGAAGCAGTTGCTTGAAGCAGGTGTTCATTTCGGACACCAGACCAGAAGATGGAACCCCAAAATGGCTGAGTACATCTTCACAGAAAGAAACGGTATTTACATCATCGACCTTGCAAAGACCGTTAAGAAGCTCGAAGAAGCTTACATGTTCATCCGTGAGATCGCAGCAGACGGCGGCGAAGTTCTTTTCGTTGGCACAAAGAAGCAGGCTCAGGAATCCGTTAAGGAAGAAGCAGTTCGTTGCGGTATGCCCTTCGTAAACGCACGTTGGCTCGGCGGTATGCTCACAAACTTCAACACAATCCAGAAGAGAATCAAGAGACTCGCTCAGCTCAAGGCTATGGAAGCTGACGGTACTTTCGATCTTCTCCCCAAGAAAGAAGTTACAAAGCTCAATCTCGAGATTGAAAAGCTCGAAAAGTTTATGGGCGGTATCACAGAAATGAAGAAGCAGCCCGCTGCTATGTTCATCGTTGACCCCCGCAAGGAAAGAATCGCTGTTCTTGAAGCACACAAGCTCGGCATTCCCATCGTTGCAATCGTTGACACAAACTGTGATCCCGATGAAGTAGATTATGTTATTCCCGGTAATGACGACGCTATCCGCGCTGTTAAGCTTATCGCAGGTGCAATGGCTGACGCTATTATCGAAGGCAGACAGGGCGAGCAGACAGCTCCCGCTGCAGAAGCATCAGAGGAGGAATAATTATTATGGCAGCATTTACAGCTAAAGACGTACAGGCTCTCAGAGAAAAGACCAACGTTGGTATGATGGATTGCAAAAAGGCTCTTGTTGAAGCTGACGGCGACGTTGAAAAGGCAATAGACATTCTTCGTGAGAAGGGTCTTGCAACCGCAGCTAAGAAGGCAAGCAGAATCGCAGCAGAAGGCGTTATCGGTCTTTACACAAACGGCAGCGCATCAGCTCTTGTTGAGCTTAACTGCGAAACAGACTTCGTTGGCAACAACCCCGAATTCAAGGCTCTTGCAAATCAGATTGCAAAGACAGTTGTTGAAACAAAGCCCGCTGATGTTGATGCTCTTGCAGCAACAACAATCGCAGACGGCACTATTTCAGTTGCTGATTCAATTCAGGAACTCTTCCTCAAGATCCGTGAAAACCTCAAGCTCCGCAGATTTGCTCTTGTTGAGGGTACAGCTGTTTCATATATCCACGGCGGCGGTTCAGTAGGCGTTCTCGTTAGCTTTGAGACAAACGTTGCTGACAACGCAGATTTCATCGCTATGGGTAAGAACATTGCTATGCAGGTTGCAGCAATGAACCCCGAATATCTCAGCAAGGAAGACATTTCAGATGAAGAGCTTGCAAAGATGAAGTCAATCACAATTGACAGCTCACTCAACAAGCCCGAATCACTTCCCAAGCCCATCCTCAGAAAGCTCTTTGATAAAGCAATCAGCGAGAAGCTCTGGAGCGACGAAGATATTGCTGCTTATGAAGAGCAGAAGAACAACAACTTCCTCTTCAACTTCCTTTCAAAGGAAGCAGTTGCAACTCTTGCAGAGCTTGCAGTAGCAGGTAAGGAAGAATTTGTAAACGACAAGATTTTTGCAGGTGCTGTTGATGGCCGTATTAAGAAGCAGATCAAAGAAATCTGCCTTCTTGACCAGGCATTCGTTCGTTCAGACCTCTTTGACGGCACAGTTGCAGGTTACGTTGCAAACGTTGCAAAGGAACTCGGCGCAGAAATCAAGGTAACAGGTTTCACCCGTCTTGCAAAGGGCGAAGGCATCGAAAAGAAAGAAGACAACTTCGCAGCTGAAGTTGCAAGCATGATGTAATCATTATAATAAAAAATTGAGGGACTGTGAAAGCAGTCCCTCTTTTGATTTTTTATTTTAAATTATAATTCGATGAGTTCATATTCAGCTGAGCCGTAGCCGAGCTTAAGCGCAGTGTTAATCGTGTGGATACCGTTGCGACTTTCGATACGTTCAATAAGATGGTCTCTGCCGGGGTCGTCTGTTGCGGCATAAACGAGGTCAAGGCAAGCTTTGTCGATTGCAATGGGGTCTGTTGACGCAAGAATGCCGATATCTTTCATACAAGGGTCCTCCGCAACGGCGCAGCAGTCACAGTCAACCGACATGTTCATCATTACATTAATATATACTATTTCACCCTTGAAATAATCGATGACGGATGAAGCGGATTCCGCCATTGATTCGAGGAATGAATCGTGGTCGGATGTCCAGAAATTATCGGGATTGCCGACGCCGTGGATGTATCCTTTGCCGTAGGACGATGCAAAACCGATTGAAAGCTGCTTTATGGCACCGCCGTAGCCGCCCATGGGATGACCCTTGAAATGCGAAAGAACAAGCACGGAATTGTAGTTTGCAATATTTTTGCCGACATAATTCTCTTTGATGTTTGTTCCGTTTTCAATCGGAAGAATCATATCGGGCTGTTCCGAATCGAGGATATCAACGTTGAAATTCTTTGTCCAGCCGTGTTCTTCCATTGTCTTGATATGCTTTTCGGTTGTGTTTCTGCTGCCTTCATAGGCTGTGTTACATTCAACAACCGTTCCGTTAACGGCATCAATGACGGGTTTCCAGAATTCGGCGGAAATAAAATTCTGATTTCCGATTTCACCCGAATGAACCTTTACCGCAACATTGCCTCCGAGATTTTTGCCTACTGCATTATACAATTCCAGAACCTTTTCAGGCGATATTTCTTTTGAAAAATAAACCTTTGATTTCATATGATTTTCCTCCTTTTAAAATTACACCCACAAACTGTTGAGTGTTGAGAAAGGAAGCTGAATGGTGTTTTATTCGACCGAAGGCGTACAAAGGTACGTCGATGG
>JAZNFD010000361.1:0-8634 GCA_045588975.1 Acutalibacteraceae bacterium
CATTTTATTGACTATTCCCGTATAGCTCTGAATGAGTCTTACTATTTTATCGGAAACATTTTTGTCGGTATAATCGGGTACGGGAATAGCGGAATTTTCGTCCTTTGCAAGTTCAACTGTGGTTTCAACCGCCTGAAGCAATCCGTTTTCATCAATGCCCGCAAGCACAAAGCAACCCTTATCCAACGCTTCGGGACGCTCTGTTGATGTTCTTATGCATACTGCGGGGAAAGGTCTGCCGATGCTCAGATAAAAACTGCTCTCTTCGGGAAGAGTACCGCTGTCCGAAACAACTGCAAACGCACCCATCTGCAATCGGTTATAGTCCGAGAATCCGATAGGCTCGTGCATAATGATTCTCTTGTCAAGCACGATATCGGAATTCTCGAGTCTTTTTCTCGAGCGGGGATGGCAGGAATAGAGAATGGGCATATCATATTTTTCCGCAAGTGAGTTCAGAGCATTGAACAGCGAGCGGAAATTTTTGTCTGTATCGATATTTTCTTCTCTGTGTGCGGAAAGAAGAATATATTTCTTCTCCTCAAGACCGAGTTTTGAGAGAATATCACTCTTGAGTATTTTATCAATATTAGCATCAAGAACTTCAGCCATAGGCGAACCCGAAACATAGGTTCTCTCTTTGGGCAGACCGCAGTCTGCAAGATATCTTCTTGCGTGCTCCGAATATGCAATGTTGACGTCGGAGATAATGTCAACGATTCTTCTGTTGGTTTCTTCGGGAAGGCATTCATCCTTGCAACGGTTGCCCGCTTCCATATGGAAGATGGGTATGTGAAGACGCTTCGCACCGATAGCCGAAAGACAGCTGTTGGTGTCGCCGAGGATAAGAAGTGCATCGGGTTTGATTTCTTCCATAAGCTCGTAGGAAGATGCGATTATGTTGCCGACTGTCTGACCGAGATTGTCGCCCACGCAGTTGAGATAAACTTCGGGTGCATCAAGGTCAAGATTCTCAAAGAAAATACCGTTGAGTGTATAGTCATAATTCTGACCCGTATGTGCAAGAATACAGTCAAAATGCTTACGGCATTTCTTGATAACTTCCGAAAGTCTGATGATTTCGGGTCTTGTGCCGACGATAACAAGCAATTTCAGCTTGCCGTTATTTTTAAAACTAATATCGTATTTCATTATGAGTCAAACTCCTCAAGTCTTTCTCTGATATAGTCGAGTTCAAGAAGCTTTTCCTTAACTTCTTCAACATTCAGAAGCTTTGTGTTACTGCTGTTGAATTCGGTAAGCTCTGCACGCTTTATATCGCCGTCGGAGAAGTATTTATCATAGTTAAGGCTTCTGTTATCGGCGTGAACGCGGAAGAAGTCGCCCATATCCTCTGCTTTTGCACATTCTTCGTTGGTAAGGAGAGTTTCATACATCTTTTCGCCGTGACGGATACCGATGATTTTAATATCCTCTTTCTTACCGCCGAAAAGCTCGCAGACTGCTTCAGCCTGAGTCTGAATCGTGCAGGCGGGTGCCTTGCGTACAAAGATATCACCGCTTTCGCATTCCTTGAATGCAAAAAGGACAAGGTCAACCGCTTCTTCGAGCGACATAATGAATCTTGTCATATCGGGATTTGTGATTGTGATAGCCTGGCCGTTTTTAATCTGGTCAATCCAGAGAGGTACAACCGAGCCGCGGCTGCAAAGAACGTTGCCGTAGCGTGTGCAGCAGATCTTGGTCTTTTCGGGGTCAACGTTTCTTGCCTTTGCTGTTGCAACTCTTTCTTCGAGAGCTTTTGTGATACCCATTGCATTGATAGGGTATGCAGCCTTATCTGTCGAAAGGCAGATAATCGACTTTACGCCTGCATCAACAGCGGCAGTCAGCACGTTATCAGTGCCGATAACGTTGGTCTTGACAGCTTCCATAGGGAAGAATTCGCAGGAAGGAACCTGCTTGAGCGCGGCAGCGTGAAAAACGTAGTCAACGCCTACCATTGCACCGCGGAGAGAGTCGATGTTACGCACATCACCGATATAGAACTTGATTTTGTCAGCAACCTCGGGCATCTTAGCCTGAAATTCATGACGCATATCATCCTGCTTTTTCTCATCACGGGAAAAAACACGGATTTCCTTTATATCTGTCTTAAGGAAACGGTTAAGTACGGCATTGCCGAATGAACCCGTACCGCCGGTTATAAGTAAAGTTTCGCCTTTAAAATTATACATTTTTATCATCTCCGTTAATTTGTTCTATGCAGGGTAAAACAGCGTTGCCCCAGTCTTTGAACCAGTGTTTATGCTGAATATTATTTTCAGAATGCTCAATTGTGAATCTGATACCTATACACTGATCATAGTATTCCGCATTACCCGAATAATCCTCGTCATAGAGTTTGAAATGAAGAGCGTATTGTCCGGGCATAAGATATTGTGTGTCGAAAATAAATTCAGTTTGATTATTACCTATATGATATTTTAATTCCCCTGCGTAGATAACACCAACACCTTCGGCGTCGCTACCAAACACTACGACTTTCATTTTAATGCGATCGGTGTCTGTTGTGCTGTGCCAATCCATACGAAATTTAAATTTTTCCCCACAGTAAAAATGGTTGGTATCTGTATTCAGAAGTTTGAATCCGTCCATCAAATGTCGCAGGTTGCATTTCCAATCTCTTTGCGAACCTTCTGTTTCAAAATAAACCGCATCATTAAAATCATCTTTCATATATATTGCGATAGCTTTGTCGTTATCCCCCTCAAAAGCTTTAGTTCCGCTAGAAAGAACGATGCAACGATCACAAAGTTTTTTTACGGTAGACATATTATGACTTACATAAAGAATGGTTCGGCCTTCTTCTTCGGCAACCTTTTTCATTCTGTCAATGCATTTATTCTGGAACGCAACGTCACCGACAGCGAGAACTTCGTCCATAATCATAATTTCACTGTCAAGATGTGATGCAACGGAAAAGGCAAGTTTAACTTTCATACCGCTGGAGTATCTTTTTACGGGAGTGTCAATAAATTGCCCCACCTCGGAAAATTCAACGATTTCGTCGAACTTTTTGTCTATTTCTGCTTTAGTCATACCGAGAATTGCACCGTTTAGATAAACATTTTCTTTACCTGTAAGTTCAGGATGGAAACCGGTACCAACCTCAAGCATACTTGTTATCCTGCCGTTTAAATAAATATTTCCTTTAGTAGGCGCTGTAACACGGCAAATAAGTTTCAATATTGTTGATTTACCCGCACCGTTTCTGCCGATTATACCAACAGTTTCACCTTTTTTAATATCAAAAGATAAGTCGTTAAGTGCAAGAAAACGCTCATTTTTATCATAGGCTTTTTCACCGATTTTTAAGTTCGGATCTTCTTTATGGAATATCTTTGCAAGCTTTGACTGGATTTCACCTTTGAGTGTTGCACCACCGATAGCACCGAGGCGGTATTCCTTTGAAACATTTTCAACTCTTATTGCTAACTCTTCCATATCACACCTCACACCGTATCCATAAAGGTTTTTTCTGATTTACTGAACATCATTGCACCAACCAATGCAACAGCTGTCGTTGTTATCCAGCTTATCCCGTAGAAGAGCCAGTCAACTTCGCCCGTGCCGAGAAATCCATAACGGAAAAGATTGATTGCAGGTGTAACGGGATTAAGCATATAAATGCTGTATAAAGTACTTCCGGGTGCAAGCTGTGAACGGCTGAACATATCGTAGGCAACGGGGGAGCAGTATGACCAGAGGGAAACACCGAAGCTGACAACCATTGCAAGGTCGCGGTATTTTGTTGTAAGCGCCGAGATAATCATACCGAAGCCCATACCGAGAATCGCAAGCTGAATAAGAACGAGGGGGAACATTGCTATGAAAATATTAGGTTTCAGACCTGCATCAGTAATAAGATAATAAGCCATAAAGCAAAGCATAAAACCGAACTGGATAAAAAAGCCGATAAACTGTGAAATTGCTGTTGAAATCGGCATAACAAGACGAGGAAAATAGACCTTACCTAGAATACCTGCATTACCTGTGAATGTATGTGAGGTTTCACTCAGGCAGTTCGCAAATAGAGTCCACACAATTGTGCCTGAAAGATAGAATATGAAGTTGGGCACACCCGAAGCACCGAGACCTGCTATGTTGCCGAAGAAAACGGAGTAAACAACTGTTGTGAAAAACGGTTGAATAACCGCCCACGCAGGTCCTAAAATAGTTTGCTTGTATTTTGCAACAAAAGTTCTGCGAACAAACAGAAATATAAGGTCTTTACAATTCTTCAGACCCTTTAAATCCATATTGAAAGCATTGTTGCTTGATTTAACAATGGTTGTCCATTTTTGTTGTGTCATAATTACCACCTTTATGTAAGAGTTGAGTCTTGTAAAATATCAAATTTTAAAAAAGAGCGATTATCTCTTTGACGATAGTTTCTTCATCAAAATCCATATATCTTTCTTGCGATTTGATTATTAAATTTTCAAGAATCACTTTATTATCCAATATGTTTTTGATGCCGGTGTATACACCTTCCGAACTGTTTTCGACCAATATTCCGAACTCTCCATTGTTCAGAATTTCTGTCGGGCCTGTGCAGGCTGTGCTTAAAACAGGAAGCCCGCAAGCCATTGCTTCCGGAATTACCAGTGCAAAACCTTCTCTGTATGAAGTAAGAACAAACAAGTCTGCATTTCTCATATAAGAATAAGGGTTTGCCTGCATACCGGTAAAGATAACATTGTCCAGTTTGTTTTTTTTACAATATTCTTTCAATTCATTTTCGTGTCTTCCGGAGCCGACTATCCAAACATTAAAATCATATCCTTCATCAACCAGTTTTTTAGTTGCAGAAAGCAGTCTGTCATGACGTTTATCTGGTATTAATCTTCCGACCGTAACAATTGTGAATTTTTCTTTTTTTATGGGTATTTCTTCGTAACTTCTTTCTGTTACTAATTTAGCGGGAATCAAGTTATATATGGTTTTAGTTTTTTCTTCAAAGCCAATTACTTCGCTGAAACTTTGCCTTGCCTTATCAGAAACGCAAATAATGTTGTCCATTTTGCTGTAAGCGGTTTTTGCCTCGTCAAGGTTATTAAACCAACTTGTAATTGATTTTGGATTGCAGAGCTTAAAGTCGGTATGTACCCACGCAATTTTTTTGGATTTTTTATTTGTTGAACCGCTTACAATTTTTATAGATGGTCCTCTGTAAAAAGCTATTTCAACATCATATTTTTCTTTGCCGACGTAATATTTGTAAAGATTTTTTGCTGAAGTCCTGTGTTCCCAAACAGCTTTCTTGTATTTAAAATATCTTTTAATATATGGTAATTTACGCAATACCGGGAATTCTTTGCGTGGTTTATAAATGTAATGTATTTGGCTGTTTAATTCAGGAACTAAATCATTTCTCTCATCATAGCAAAGAATGGTAATGTCATAGTCTTTTTTGCAAAGGTTATTTGCAATATTGACTAACACCGTTTCCATACCACCGCGGGTCAGCGATTCAGTAATAAACAATATCTTTTTTTTATTTGTGTTTTTCATAATACTCTTTAAATGTATATCCTTCAAAATTTCTGCTGATATACTCAAATAATATATCTAAATTTTTATATAAATTTTCAATGGATTCATTATCTGGGAAAGAAGGGCTCCCACACGGCATAAACTCAGATGAATGAAGCATAAACATCAGATAATCAGTCCGACGCTCTTTAGAAATTATGTCTGTAAGATATAAAAGATCTTGTAGATTATCTTTTGTGTTTTTTGGCCTTAACCAAAGAGGACCGAAACCTTTTTTTGCTTCGTAAATTTTCTTGATGCTTTTTTTTATGCCACAGTTTTTTAAAGATCTCAACCTATGGTTTTCACGAATTGTGACGGGTATTTCAAGAATATCGGTATTCTCTATAATGTATGGAGATTTTATATGTTTTGTGTAATCCGTTCCCCATGAGAGAGGACTTTGACCTGCAGCTCTTGTCCAATTAATCATAGGGGTTACAGAACAGTCGATTTTATAATTATGACTGTCAAGAACCTTAAAATATTCAGAATTGGTTGCCCATCTTCCTGATCTGTGAGTAATAATATCCGTTTCAAAAGTATTCTGAAGATAATCTGTCAGGAAAGCCACCTTACTGTCGATAATTTCCGTCGGATACTCAGTGATGAACGGTGCACCGGCAGGAACATCATTTCTGATTTTTAAATCGTAGTCAGGAGGACTGTTCCAGGCATGCAAGTGCATCCCGATTTCACATTTATTTTCGTGATTTTTTCTTTTGAAATACTCTGAAAAAAACGTATCTTTAGCCATTTCATAGTTTGTAAGATATGTTGGTTTGAACCCGTATTTCTCACAAAGTTCCTGAAATCGAGGAAGATATTTGGCGTTTTCGGTTGTTATGGATTCACCAACAGACCATTTCCAGAGATTATCTCCCTCGGTGTCAATTGAAACAAGAAATTTTTTCATACAGAACTCCGTTTCGACAAGCGCTTTATCACTTAATTCCTCTGAGTTTTTTTATATAGGGGATTTTCAGTTAAGCAATTAATGAGCGGATTGATATATTTCTTTTTAAACGCTTGTTTACGTGTATAGTTTTTGGTGAACGAAAGAATTTTTGCAGCTTTTTTCTTGTGGATTAATTCATAGTATTTGCGGTAAAGAGGATTAAGCTTATCCACTGGAATATGGCCGTAAAATCTTTCGCAGATAGGGTCGTTCATTATCTCTTCGATAAGTTTTATTTTGGTCTTTTTATCGTTTGGACACAGAGGTTTCATTTCGTTTTCAATGCAATCTGTCGCAAAGAAGAATGCACGCAGATGCATCTGATCCATAAGATCCGTTTCTTTGAAGTTTTCTGTGTCTTTGTAGAGTATTTCTATCAGATATGTGTAAAGCGGCCACATATTCTTGGTGTATCCTCTTGAAAGGGAATCTGAAACTACTCTGTTATGATAGAGTGGTTCTTCGATATAATAGTAATTTTGTGCAACAAGAGTTGCCTCATAGGTAAGTTGCAAATCTTGGCTTCTTCTGAGTCTGCGGTCAAAACGGATGTTATGTTTTTTTAGAGTTTCTGTTTTGTAAATTCTCAGCCAGTTACACCAACGAATAGCTCTTTTTTCTCCTTTTTTGCCAATATAAGCAAGTGTTCGTGAAAGAATATTTTCAAGAATATATTTTCTGTCATGTGGACCGTCTGGCATTTCGGGGATGAAAATGTGTCCGTTTTCATTTTCTTGACAATTACAAAAAACAATATCGGAATCATTTGATTTTGCAGCTTTATACATCTTTTCATACATTTCAGGTTTGAGCCAGTCATCAGCATCAACGAAGCCTATGTATTCGCCATTAGCACGAAGCATACCGTCATCTCTTGCAGCTGCAAGGCCTTCGTTTTCCTTGTAATAATATGTAACACGGGAATCATAAAGATATTTTTTGCAGATTTCGGCACTGCTGTCGGTTGAACCGTCATCTATGAGGATTATTTCGATATCCTTGAGAGTCTGTTTTACAATGCTGTCAAGGCATTGTTCAAGATATTTTTCAGCATTGTAAATAGGAACAATAATACTGACTTTAATCATTTATCAATTCCATCCATTTCTTAATAATTTTTTCAACAGATTGTTCTTCTCGGATTTTTACGGAGTTTTGCGATAGCTTGACTGCGAGTTCAGGATTTTCTGCAACCTTTTTCATTGCAAGATAAAGTTCGTGAGGACCACCAACAGGAGTGAGCAAACCGTTTTCGCCGTCTTTGATAACTGCTCTTGCACCGCCTGCGGGGCAGTCTGTGCAGATGCAAGGAAGTCCCAAAGCCATTGCCTCAAGCATTGAATTGGACATTCCCTCAAAATCGGATGACGAAACAAACATAGAGTTATCTTTTATATATTCGTGAATATCTTTTCGCGAAGGTAAAATATGAACACAATTTTCACAATCACAATATTTGATGTGTTCGTTGACCAGATCAATATAGCCTTCTGCATCGTTCCCGACAGGATCGCCGATGATATCAAGTTCATATTCAGGAAAGTCTTTGTGAAATTCAGAGAAGGCATTAACAAGCATAATAAGATTTTTCTGTGCTGATATGCGACAGAAGTTAACAATACGTTTTTGCCTTTCTCCGCAATAAGGTTCAGGCAAATCAGGTTTAATGGGATTAAATATAACAGTTCCTTTAACGGGCGTGTTTTCAAGATACCATTTCTGTGCATCAGGAGACTGAAAAACTATTCCATCAGCTTTGGAAAATTCGGTTTTCATAAAAGCCTCGACTGTTTTGCTGTCAGATGATTGCGCGGGGTCTCCTCTTTCAGAAATGACAACTCTGTTTGTCTTGTTTTTGGCGAGCAGAGTGAGAAAGATTGAATCGTACAGAAATGCAATAGCAGAAGCTTTTTTGTGTTTTTTGAAATACTTCTTCATCCATACAACCGAATTGTAGTTTCTTGAATAATATTTCATAACAGAGGATTTGTCAATGATAAAAAGCGCGGCTCATACGCGTGCGTGATAATATATAATGTAGAATTTATCCTTTGAGCTGGGCGTTGAGGCGTCTGCTCGCCGCCTTGACACAGAGATATACCGTGAGCCAGATTGCA
>JAZNFD010000362.1:0-4640 GCA_045588975.1 Acutalibacteraceae bacterium
CGGGAGCAGCTTCTGCTTCTTCTTTCTTTTCCTCCTTGGCTTTCTTTGCGGCAGGAACAAAATCAAAATATTCGTTGAGGTCTTCTACCTCATTTTCTTTTGTGAATGTTTCAAATATAAGGTCAAGCTCATCCTCTTCAAGGACTGTCATATGCTTTTTCTGACCGTCGAAATGCGCTGTGAGCAAATCAACGACTATGTTGCTTTTAATATCAAAGTCTTTAGCAACTTCGTGAACTCTGTATTTATTTATCATAGATTAACCTCCCCTGTTGTGTTAAGAAGTCCAAGCATTGTTTTTGCAAAGCCTTCATCATTGACTGTGAGCACGGCGGATTTAAGACCCGTTGCCCAACCTATTTCATCTGTTGTTGAGAACAGCATTCCGACGGGGATATTGCGCCCTTCGAAAACCGCCTCACGCCCAATCTCTTTTCTCAGCCGCTGAGATGAATCGCTGCTCAGCAGGCAAAGCTTTGCGCTTTTGCTTCTGATTGAACCGATTGCCGCATCGTGACCGCAGCTGAGTTTACCTGCTCTGCGGCACATACCGAGAAGAGAGAGGAGCTTTGGATTATCCGTCATTTTTAAGCTCTTCCTCCATTCTCTCGTAGACTCCGTCGGGAATCTCGCAGGAAAATGCTTTTTCGAGCCTTCTTGCTTTTTTTGCTTTTGCAAGGCAGGCGGCATCGTGGCATACATAAGCGCCTCTGCCGGGTTTTTTGCCCGTTAAGTCAAGCGATATTTCGCCTTCGGGGCTTCTGACAACCCTTACAAGCTCTTTTTTGGGTTTCATTTCGTTGCATCCCGTGCATTTTCTCATTGGAATCCGACGTGTTTGCATAGGTTCTACCTCTTAAAAAGTATTTTTGATATTATTCATCAAAATTGATAACAGGTTCTTCTGTTTCGGGATTGATGTCAATTTTCCAGCCTGTGAGTTTTGCGGCAAGGCGGGCATTCTGACCCTTGTTGCCGATTGCGAGAGAGAGCTGATTGTTGGGAACAACAACCCTGCAGGAGTGCTCATCTTCGCTTTCTATTGTAACGGAGATAACGTCTGCCGGAGCGAGTGCAGCCGCAACATATTCTGCGGGATTTTCGCTGTAACGGACAACGTCGAGCTTTTCGCCGCTGAGCTGGTCGACAATCTTGTTGATTCTTGAGCCTCTCTGGCCGATGCAAGCGCCTACGGGGTCAACATTTTCGTCTGCGCTGTAAACAGCAACCTTGCTTCTTGAGCCTGCTTCACGGGAAACGGATTTGATTTCAACAGTACCGTCGAGGATTTCGGGAACTTCGCTTTCAAGCAGACGTCTTACAAGACCGGGATGTGTTCTTGAAATGGTTGCTTTGGGACCCTTTGTTGCCTCTCTGATATCTGCAACAAAAACCTTGACATGGTCACCCTCTTTGAAATTATCGGTGGGAAGCTGTTCGCTTCTGAAAAGCTTTTCTGTGAGCTTGCCGATTTCAACGAATGCATCCAGAGTAACGGGGTCGATTTTTGAGATTTTAGCGGTAACGATTTCCTGATTTTTGTCCTGGAATTCTTTCTTCATCTGGCTGTGTTCGGCTTCTCTGATTGCCTGGCGGAGAATGTGCTTGCCTTTTTCAGCGGCAATACGGCTGACTTCCTTGGTTTCAAGCTCGATTTCGATGATGTCGCCTGCAAGAGCAGTGCTCTTGAATCTCTTTGCCTGCTCAACGGTCATATCCTCGTCGGGATCAAGGATTTCGGTAACAACGTTCTTGCGGACGAAAACTCTGATGCTTGATTTTTTGCTGTCGATTTCGCAGAATACGATATCTTTATTATTATAGTCTCTTTTGACGGCTGTTACTATTGCTTTCTGGATACCCTCAAGCATGTTTTCTTCGGAAAGATTCTTTTCTTCGCAGAGCTGTCTGACTGCACCAAAAAATTCTTTACTTTTCATTTTTTCAAATACTTCCTTTCAATTATATGTCAAAGTCATCGAGTTTTATATAGCTTGTTTCTTTCTTTTCAAAGCACATTGCGTTGCCGTCCTCAAGGCGGAGGGTGATGAGCTTTCCGTCAAAATCTTCGAGAATTCCCGAAAATTCGCGGACACCTTCAACGGCTCTGATCATTTTGACCTTTATTTTTTCACCCTTGCAGGCTTCAAAATGTGTTTCTCTTGTTAAATCTCTTTCAAGACCGGGTGAGGAACCCTCAAGGCAGTAGCTCTGCTCGATGGGGGCAGCCGCGTCGAGAGGCTTGTCGATTGCGCGGCTCATATTTTCACAGTCCGTGATGCCGACGCCGCCGTCCTTATCGATTATTATACGCAGAAACCAGTCTGTGCCTTCCTTGACAAAGCGGATATCCCAGATTTCAAGCCCGAGCTCTTTGGCGATAGGCTCTGCGATTTCCCACACAGCGGCTACGGTGTTGCCGCCCTTTCCTTTAGCCATAGGTCAGTTCTCCTTTATATTTCTTTTTATGAAAAATGATTTTTACACAAACAAAAGAGCGGGTCGCCCCACTCTCTTGTTTCATAATCCTACTGTCCGTATTTTAACACATATTATTAAAAATATCAAGTGTTTTTTAAAATTTATATAATACTGATTGTAACCTTTTCGCCGTTTTCACCGTCAACGGAGAGAATTTCACCCGAAAGTCCCGTTCTTACGGCGTTTTCAATTATACCTGCTTGCTCGCCGGTAAGACCGCCGAAAACGCTGCCCAAATTAAGACCGAAACGCACTATTCCGAGGGGGAATCTGATATTTGATGTTTTTCCGTTTCGCTCGGTTGTGATAAGAAGTGTTGTTGCTTTCTTTCCGGTAAAAACGGGTTCTTCATATGTTGCTTCGGGTTCAGCAAACGGCTCATCTTCTTTATTGGTTTCGGTGTTGACCTCTGAGGGTTCAACCTTCAGTAATTCATCAACGCTCACCCCGAAAATTTTTGAGATTTCGGGCAATAATGAAATGTCGGGGCAGGACAGATTGTTTTCCCATTTTGATACCGCCTGAGGAGATACTCCGAGTTTTGCGGCAAGGTCATCCTGAGTCATACCCATTGCTTTTCTTCTTCCGTAAATATTGTTTCCGAGATTCATATTTCGCTCTCCTTCAAATTGTGATTTTGACTGCAGCTGCCGATTTCATTTTGGCAAAATCATTCGGTTGAGTCAACAAACGAGAGGTTGAAACAGGTAAACCGATGGTTGTTTTTGCCGTGTTAACCAACGGTTGAGCTGCTTAATTACGAATTACTGATTGAATAAGAAAGGGTATGCCGAAGCACACCCTTAAATTATTATCCGATTGCTTTAACGATTTCGCCGATGATTGACCAGATTATTGTTCCTTTGAAAAATGAAATAACCTTATCAATGAAGGAAACTTCTTCCGCTTCAAACTTGAGGGGCTCGCTGCCGTCGTCAATTTCGAATGCCTGTGAATGGCAAAGACCGCCTTCACCGAAAAGCTCTGCACGGATATAAAGGTAATCTTCTGCGCCTTTAATTGTGTCGAGGTCGATTGTTACGGGTTCGGTACCGATTTCGGATGTGAAAACAACATTGCCGTTTGCAATCCACTGAAGAGTGGTGCTGTTCTTTGCGGTAACGGTAACCTTGTGGCCGTCAACGCTGATGCTTGTGAACATGGGCTCGGGGATACCTTCGTTTGCAACGTCGATTTCTGCGGAGGGACCGATTTTATTGTTGGGACGGAGCATCTTTGTGATGCTGAAGAATGCACCGTTCTGCATAGTTTCCTTGATGTTTTCAACATTGTTTTCTTCCATCATAAAATACATAAACGATGTATCAACCGTGCCTGTGTGGTGAGCGTCGGTGTTGCTGTAACCCATAACGTTCTTACCGTAGGGAAGGCAGTACATAAGAAGGTTATCCCAGAGAATTCTGTCATAGCCTGTTGTGCCGTTTCTCTCGTTGAGAGTTTCGATGCCGAGGCAGGAATCATACTTGAGGATAAGGTCGCCGAAGAATTTGATGTTTGCGGGGTCGTTTACAACATCGGGGTTTGAGTTGCTGTCGAGCCAGTCACCGGGATGGTCAATATGTGAAAGACCGCCGTTTTCGTCGATGAATTTTATTGCACGCTCAAATCCGTATTCGTTTTCAAGACCGAAGAAACCGCTTCCTGTGTTGCCTTCAAGCCAGAAACCGTTGACGTGATTCTTTGTGAGTGAATAGTTGTTGAATTCATTTGCGCCGAGAACGGGAACCATCTTTTTGTTGCGGATTGTTCCGTCATAAAGGGGATATGTGCCTGCTTTAATCTGCTCATACTCTTCATCGGTGAGATGCTCGAAGGGATTATCGATGATATACTGATAGAGATAAAGGGGCTGGATTTCGGGAGCTTTGTTCCAGTCAACGCCGGTTATGCCATGGTCGGAAATTGCAAGAAAATCATAGTCCTGATAATATGCCTCCTTGACCATTACGGGGAGAGTGTCGTCTGCATCGCTGTAGGTTGTGTGTGAATGGAGTGAGCCTTTGTATGCTCCCCATGCGTTATCGCCGCTCCAGATGACATCTTCATAAGGGTTGACGATAGTGTAATCCGAGCCTGCAAAGGCACAGATTCCGAGCTGCATAACCATAATCATGCAAAGAATTATGCTGAGGGTTTTT
>JAZNFD010000363.1:0-3581 GCA_045588975.1 Acutalibacteraceae bacterium
GCACCTTTTCAAGCATTTCGGTGGCCATCTGAGTTCCTCCCTTTGAAAGACCGAGAACGTTGGCAATTTTTGTTTCAATCGGCAGATTTTTGAAATTATGCGCTTCATCAACAAAGAGCGTGTTAATTCCGAGCTCATCAAAATAAACTTCATCGGTCACAACATGCAAAGCTCTTTTCAGCTCATTGCAGGCTTCGCGGAGCTTGCGGCGTTTTTCTTGAAGGCGTGATGTGTTCTTAAGGCTGTTACAAAGCTTTTCCGAAACGGAATCAAGCAATTCCTGCAGCTGGCTTTCATGGAATTCCCTTGAAATTCCGATAAGCTCAAAGCAGCTGTAAGCCATTATCACGGCGTCATAATCGTTATCCCTGATTTTCTCCATAACCTCGTCACGTTTCTCGGGCTTGAAATTTTTTGGCTCAACGCAGAGAATATTTGCCTGCGGATACATTCTGATAAATATATCCGACCACTGACCCACAAGGTTATTGGGTACAACATAGAGATTCTTTTTCGAAATGCCCATTCTGCGAAGCTCCATACCCGCAGCAACCATAATATAGGTTTTGCCTGCACCCACATCGTGGGCAAGCAAAGTGTTTGGTGTAAAGAGGATTCTTGCAACTGCATTTTTCTGATAGGGATAAAGCTTTATTTCGTCTGACATCGTCGGGAAGTTGAGAAACGAGCCGTCAAAACATCTTTTACGAACGCATGCAAACTTTTCTTCGTAAATCCGCTCGAGTCTTTCCTTGCGTTTTTCATCCTTCCATATCCATTTCTGAAATTCCTTTATCAGTTTTTTCTGCTTTTCGATGGCAAGTGCGGTTTCGGCGTTGTTGACAACTCTTTTCTCGCCCGTTGAAGAAGTCGGACTTTTAACGGAATCCGTAACCCTGATTTGCCTTAAATTAAGAGTTCTTTCAATTATGTGCAGAGCATTTATTCTGCTTGTGCCGTAGGTTGAGTTTGCTTTTGTTGCCATTCTTGTGCCGTTGAATCTGCTTTTGAACCCTATTTCCCACGTGCCTGTAATTTCATCGTGTTTTGTCGTTGTGTAATCGTTCCAGCCTGAATAAATATCCTTACAGGGGCAGAAAAGCTCATCAATAAAATCGTCAATAACGTCGGGCGGAATCCATGGCGAGCCGAGAGTAACATAAATATCCTCGCACGCAACCGATGGAGGAATCGCCTTTTCAATCGCTTCAACGTTTGCGTCAAAATAACCGTTGAATTCTTTGGTTGCCTTTTTGGCAGCTTTCCATTTTCTCTTGAGATTGCCCGTCAGGTATTCATCGGCGGTTTCCCAGCCTTTGTAGAAGCACTTACCCCACGTTTCGGGATTCTGGTAAATCGAGCCTCTGAGGGTTTCAATAACCGTTTTGCAGCTTTCTCCCGTAATCTGTGAAATATATTCAATATCGACCTTGCCAAGGTTATTGAGAGATAAAATCAACGCATCGGAAATGCTTTCGGTGTGCACACCTGCCGCACGGTCGTCGCCTGCAAAGGAATTTTCCCAGTCAAGCGGCAAATCCATACTTGTAACTTCGGCAACATATCTGTCGTGACGCTCTTTCTTTATGCGTTCTTTTTCGAGCCTTTGTGCCTCTCGCTCTTTTTTAATCTGCTCCTGCCGCTTCCATTCAAGTTCTCTCTGCATCTCGCGGAGCGATTCCGCCGCAACGTCAAGATCTTCTCTCGAAAGCATATGTCCGAGTTCTCTGATATTTTTAAAAAATTCGTTAAATACATCGAATGCCTCGCCTGTCTTTTTTTCAGCCATAATACAACATCCTTTCTGCTTATAAAATATCATTTTATGTGTCCTTTTTTCAGGACATCTCAATTCAAAACTATGTAAAACACATAATCTCATCCTCCCTTAAGAAAAATCCACAATCCAATATGTGTCTTCCCAAAAAGAATGTAAGAAATTGGTTTGGGGAAATTTTTCTGAGCAGAAGTTTTGTTGTATATCAACAAAAAGAAAAAGCCTTGGACTCAATTTAGAGTTCAAGGCTTGGTGATATCATTTTTATATTTAATTCTCAACTCACCGTTGAAGGTGAGAAAAATAATTCTTCAGAGTGCTGTGTTTATCTTTTTTTAATTATTCTGTAATAAAAATTGCCCAACGGAAAGTGTGCTTTTGCCCAAAAATATTCTCGGCTTTGATTTTTGATGTTCAAAGCTCCGACTCCCTTACGAATCAACGATTCTTGTGTTTTTTAGGAGCAAATCCGTTGATATATAAGGATTTTTAATAAAAAAACCAAGGGTAATGAATACCCTTGGTCGTGGTGCAGCGTGTGCGTTAATATCCGAACCGATGCCCGATTTTTCAAGATCGGCAAAGGTAATTGTTTTCGTTTGTTCTTTATAATTGAATGTGATGACCATTTTGTCATCATAGAGAAAGATTGCATTCACAAAACTGTCAATGAGCTTGCGTCTGTGTTCAAGTCTGTTTGTGTTAAGTTTTCCGAACTGATCAATGTAGCAGAGAATGTATTCTCTTGTAATTGTCGGTTTTGCCATTTCTTCTTTCATTATTTCAACTGAAAGCTCTGCTTTTTCACGTTCCAATTCATCTAATCTCTGCTTGGTTGACGGGCTGATAATTCCCATCTGTATGGCATTGACCAGATTATCTATGCCCTTCTGCGTTTCCTCAAATCTTTTGCGAAGCAGAGGCAAAACAGTGTTTTCCTGATTAAGAACCGCTATGGTTCTGTTTACAAAATCCTCGATAATATCCTGATTAGCAAGAAGCTTTTTCACTTCTTCAATCACAATGTTTTCAACCCATTCCTTGCGGACTGTTTTCTTGTCGCATCCCCGATGACGTTTAACACCTACACATTTGATTTTTAATTTTTTCAACGGTTTTGTTATAATCTACTGTCAACAAATTTAGATATGACTCTTTGACCAAGGAGGAGCTTGTAACACAAATAAATATCCTCAAAAAATCAAAGCATATGAAAAGTCCGTATAGTCAGAGAGGGAAAACAAAAAAGAAACATAAATGATAAAGCAGGCAACATCGAAAAAATGTTGCCTGCGAGATTAGTTATGACACTTGTCAAATAACCTTTTTAAATCACTTCAAAATTTTAAATTTGCCGATTACAGGCAGTTCCTTTGCTTTGCCGTTAAGGGCATTGAGAATACCGATAATTGCAAGAACAGTAATTACAAGACCTGCAATGGGAGCAACTATCCAACCGATAACAGGAATAACCGCAACAACGGAAGCGATGATACCGCCGAGGAAAAGGACAAGACCCTGATTGGCGTGGAAACGGGCAAATTTTGAATCCTTTGCCGCAAGCAGCGGGATAAGGAAGATTATGTAAGCCAGCAATGCCATAACCTTGTTCTTTTCGATGTCCTGTGCATCGTATTCGGAAGTGGTATCTGCCGTATTGTTGAATTCATTGAATTTTTCTGATAAATCAATGGGTTGGTTCTGCTGAACGGGTGCTTCAATGGATGCACCGCAGTTTGTGCAATTCATAACACCGTCTTCTACCTGAGTGCCGCACTGTTTACAAGTTAACATAATAAAATCC
>JAZNFD010000364.1:0-5488 GCA_045588975.1 Acutalibacteraceae bacterium
ACGATCCGACTTGGGTAACGGCGCCGATAAAGTTATTGATGAATTCAACAGACTTGAAATTCCCATCCTCGGCGTTACCGCAAGCGACGATTTTGTCAGAGGGCAGATTTTCAGAGGATTCAAAGTGAAAAAGCTTTCGGATTTTGACGGCGAATTCATTATCGCTGTCGGTTTTGCCACCTGCATTCCCGAAGTTATGAATCATATATATTCATTATCGGAAAAATACAGGGTTATTGTTCCTTGTGTGCCTGTTTTCGGTGACGAAATATTCAACCGTGAATTCGTTGAAAAGAATGCAGATAAAATCAATGCGGCTCACAGTCTTTTTGAGGAAGAATCGAAAAGAATTTTTGAGGGATGCGTTAATTTTATGTTTGGCGGAGAACTTGATGTCCTTGCTTCCGTCACGACCGGTAAAGACGAAGTTTTTAAAAATATTTTAAAGCTTGGTTCTGATGAAAGTTATCTTGACCTCGGTGCATACAGAGGGGATACTGTTGAAGAATTTCTTCGTTACTGCGGCGGTGAATATGAAAGCATAACCGCACTTGTACCTGACCGAAGAACCTACAAAAAACTTTGCGACTATCTTGAAAACATACTCCGTTCAATCGCTTATCAGAAAGTTATATATAATGATATAACTACTCTGAATTTCAGCAGTAAAGCGGGCAGACAGTCAACGATAGCCGAAAAAGGCGAAGAGATTGAAACCGCAACCGTTGATGATATTTTCAAAGAAAGCAGAGTCAGTTATATCAAAATGGATGTTGAGGGAGCGGAAAAAGAAGCAATCGAGGGTGCGGAAACCACTCTTAAAGAGCAGAAACCGAAACTTAACATAGCTCTTTATCACAGAAGTGCCGATATCTTTGATTTACCGCTTCAGATTGCACAGATTAATCCCGGATATAAATTCCATATCCGCCGACATCCGTATATTCCATGCTGGGATATGAATTTGTATTGTGTATGAAAGGGGAGAGAATAATGAGAAACGATGAAATGTATCTGCAGCTGTATCTTATCCGCCACGGCGAGAGTATGGGTAACATTGAAACTGATGAGCCGTTTGATTCAACCAATCCGCCTCTGACTGCTCACGGAAAAAAGCAGGCAGAAGCACTCGGAAAGAGATTTTCGGCACTCAAGGATTTTACTCTTTATGCAAGTCCGCTTGACAGAGCAAGAGAAACAGCATCGCATATTTCCGATGAAATGATAATTGATGTTCAGCTTCTCGAAAAAGGTATGAGGCAGACCGGATCGGGATTTGAAGATTATGATGAAACCGATGCCGAATGCTACGAACGTGCAAAAAAGGTGATTGAAAAAATCAAGGCAAAACACCGCAGCCACGAAAATGTTATTATTGTTGCCCACGGTATGTTTCTCAATCAGCTGATAAAAGCCGCACTCGATATTCCTTATGACCTTATGCGTCTTTCGGTTTACAACGCATCGGTCACAAAAATAAATTTCTGCGATAACGAACTCACGAAACTTGCCTTACAGAACGATGTTGCACATCTGATTGAAACAGACGGCGAAAAACTGTTCTGGATGTAAAAAAGACCCACAGAGTTGATTCTCTGTGGGTTTTAATGTTTTACGGCATATACGGATTGTCGTCAAATTCGTAGTTATCGGGCATTATCATCGGTCTGAAATAATTGATTGTGTAATCGATTCCCCACTGACCTTTTTTGCCGTGCCAGTAGCTTGAATGCGGCTCGATTGAAAGCATACCGTTATAATCTTTTGTGTAAAGAATATCCATTGCGGCGCCCCAGTTGATGCAGTCGAGGCCTGCGGGTGCATCGTCATAGACATCGTTATCAAAATAAACGCAGCCTTTGAGGTGGAAATGATAGAATCTGTCGCCCCAGTCACGCATCTCTGCGAGATAGTTGCCGTTGTCGTAAATGCAATGTGAAATGTCGTATTTGATGCCGAGCTCGGGGAGAGCGGAAAGAACAACTTCCCATACCTTAGGCTCAACAACAAAGTTGTCCCAGCGGCAGTTATAAACGGCAATCTTAACACCCTTGTCCCTGGCGAAATCAATGAGATTTCCGAGATATTCAATTGCTATGTTGCAGTTTTCGTAGAAGCTCTTGCCGTCAACATAATTGACACCGCAGTTATAAACGGGACAGCCGATGATCGATGCGGCTTCAATGAGATTTTTGTCGTGCTGAAGTGCTTCGGGAATAACATCACCTTTTTCGTCGATTCTTTCCATACCCCATCTGCCCATCGAGCCGACAGCAACATTATATTTTTCGGAGTATCCTTTGATATCGTGTGCTTTTGAAAGGAATTCTTCTGAGTCATAATTATAGTTTACGCAGAATTCGACCGCTTCAAGTCCTTTTTCGTGAACATATTTGATGCATCCTTCGCTCCATCCGTTAATAATACCGAGTTTCATTTTTACTCTCCTTTATTATAAATTAATTTTTACCGTGTTTTTCTCAATCAGTTCAATCGGATGATATGACATTTTTGATCTTCTGAGACCTTCGTCACCGCAGTCTTCCTCACGGTTGACGAATTTTACGTCATCATCCGATGCGTACATCTGTAAAAATTGATTTGTCAGCATCTGATATGCACCGCCGAAAGAAATATCGGCTTTTTCGATGTGGCAGAAAAGTGTGTCGCCGACGATTTCGCCGATTGAATAGCCTGCAATTTTACCGTCAACCTTAAGAACACCGCCGAGCATACCGTAGATTTCGTAGTTTTCGAGAACTTCGATGCACATCTGAAGCTCAAGATTTGCGCTTTCGTCTTTTTCCGAATTGAAAGTGAAATTTCTCGTAAATTCGATTAAATCGGGGATATTACCGCTGTTTATGGGCTCAAATGACCAATTCTGATAAAGCTTTCTGAATTTGTTGATATGGTTTCTCGGCGTGCTGTATTTTTTGCCCGTGAGATTCAGCATTGAATTTTTATCGTAAAGATAGTCAAACCAGTCTCTGTCGGCATCTGCTTCGAAATCGTCGTATCTTTCTTTGATTTTCTCAAGTTCTTTTTTGTTGACCGTGCAGAGAATCATCGGAATGCCGTTCGCTTTGCAGTATTCCTCAATTTTATCAAGCGCATTGTCGATGCTTCTGCCGATGGGAAAAACAAATCTGGAATCTGAGGAGAGAATAAGTGTTCCGTCAACAACGGTATAAGAATTTTTGAAATAATCTCTCCACATCGCCGTTGCACCCGCCGAGCGGTCGCACTGTCTTTCGGGATAGGCATCGAAATATGCTTTCAGAATTCTGATATCTTCAAGCCCGATTTTTTTGAATGATAACATATTGCACCTTTTTCATTTTTATTTCCGCACTATTATAACATTTCATTTCCGAATTGTAAATATTCGATTTTGCTGAAAAAGATTCAATTTTCTATTGATTATATATTCTATATCTGTTATATTTTATATGACTATAATTGCAGAGGTGTTTATATGAAAAAGCCTTACAAACTCAAACCCCATATTTGCAGATTTTGCACTTTTTATTCTTTGAATGACAGTTCCGTGCCTGCGGAATTGATGACATTTGAAAACGAAGCACCCGACCTCAAAGGATTTCCTTATCCGCTTCCCTCAAAAAAATCCGATTACACCTGCTGTGCAAAAACGGGCGATATTGAATGGTACGGTGCATCAAACGGTCTGACCCGTTATGATAAAAATGCTGAAAGAGACGAAGATATCATTATGTATTTCAGCGCACCGAGAGACCTTTTTGACAATAACGTCAAAGCGATTATGCCCGACGGCGAAAACGTCTGGGTTTTAACCGATACGGGAGTTACATATATTGAAATGAGAATGGTTACGGCAGAAGAAAAAGCTCTGATTCTTCTTGCGGAATCCGAAAAATATGTTGACCGCAGAGGTATGAAGAGCCAGAAAAGACTTGCGGAAGGCAGAAACCTTGATTCGATTTTCCCTTACGGTCATTCCGACAATGACGGCAGTTTTACCGTCGGTTTTTCGCTCGGCGAACTCTTCAGATATGCAACATATAAGCGTGAAAAGGGCGCTGACCATCCCGACACAATCGAGGCAAAAAAGGTTGCAACAACAGCGGTTGAAGCAAATCTTCTTCTGCTTTATGTTCACTGCAGAGGCGACGGATTTGCCGCAAGAACATATCTTTGCGCCGACGAACCCGTTCCCGATGACGGTCTGTTTTTCAGAATTACCGATAATAAAGCTACCTGCCTTGAAACAACCGATTCTCTTAAAAAGAACGTTTGCGGAACGGTTATCGATGCGTCTGCGGAAATTCCCGAAAGACTTGCAAAGCTTTACACTGACCTCGGTTATACAAAAAATGATCTGATATATAAAGCGGACACAAGCAGCGATGAAATTTCTCATCATTTCATTCATTTCCTTTATGCTCACGAGCTTCTCGGCTGCGATGACCCCGAGCTTGACGAGCTGATCAAGGAATCCGCGAAGAATATGCTTGCTCACATAATCGACCACGGCTATGAGCTTCACGATTTCACGGGCAAACCCACAACCTGGGCTAAATGGAGTCCCGAATATTTTGTATCCGAATTCGGCTGGGTTGACGGTGCACTCAATGCCGCAGAGCTTCTGATGTATCACCTTGTTACAATGAAGATAACGGGTGAAGAGGGCAGGTGGAGAGAAAGCTACGACCATCTTGTCAACGACCTCGGATATGCCGATATGACAACGGAACATTTCAACAGACTCTATCACGCAAGCCTTGCGGGAAGCTATGATTTTGTTGAAGATATCATGTACGGTGACCATATGCTTGCGACAGTTTCGTTCTGGGGTCTCTGCGCTCTTGAAAAAGATGAAGAGCTTCTGAAAAAATACAGATTCGGCTACAAGGCGTGGAGAACATCGATGGAGCGAGAGCACGTACCGGGCTATGACCTTCCGTATGCAATCGCTTGCCCCGATGAAGAAATCGACCTTGACCGCCTTGCAGGATGGTTTTACAGAACAAACAGCAGCCGTCTTGCCGCAGGTGTAAGTATGGTCGGCAGACACGATGTTGCTGTCAGAACCTGCAGAAACGGATATAAAGAAATCTCCGCTCTTATGCCTCCCGATGAAACATTCATCTCAAAATATGACAGAAATCCCGTTGAATATAAAAATGAGGATTCGGGCGGAATATATTGTGTTGAAAGCTGCTACGTTTACACCTTCGGCTACTGGCTCGGCAGATATTACGGATTCTTTGAATAATGAGGTAACATTTATGAATGATAAATTACATATAATCAGCAATGCTCACCTTGACCCGATATGGCTCTGGAGATGGCAGGAAGGCTGCGGCGAAGTGCTTCAGACCTTCAGAAGTGCGGTTGACCGTATAAAAGAATATAAAGGTCTTGTTTTTACCTGTTCATCCGCATCATATTATAAATGGGTTGAAGAAATTGACCCCGAGCTTTTTGAAGAAATCAGAAAGCTTGT
>JAZNFD010000365.1:0-1972 GCA_045588975.1 Acutalibacteraceae bacterium
TTAATAATTGTAAAAAAGAAAGAAATATTGTATTATTAATATCGGGAGGGATTAATATGAACCGCGCTTCAAATCCCGAAGCTGTTTTTGAAAAGCTTTCCGGCAATATCGGATATAAAATTCAAATCGTTTATGAAAACTCACAGCGAGTTTCATACTGCGAGAAAACGCACAGATTAACAGATGAAAAATATATTCTTTCCGTTTCGGGCAAGGAAGTTAAAATTTACTGTTCGTGTGAAAAAGGCGCATTCCGTGCTCTTTGTGATCTTGCAAGACGTGTTGATGAAAATAATGTTGCCGACGGAGAATATATCTGCTCGCCCTCTTTTGCCGTCAGAGGATACATAGAAGGCTTTTACGGAAATCCGTGGAGCCACGAAAGCCGTAAATCCGTTATGGAACTTATGGCAAAAAACAGAATGAACACCGTTTATCACGCACCGAAGGACGATTTGTATCATCGCGAAAATTGGCGTGAAAATTATCCCGAAGATGAGCTTAAAAAGCTGAAAGAGCTTGTTGACAGTGCCGATGATTATTATATGGATTTCTATTGGTGTGTTGCACCGGGTATTTCAATGAAGTATTCGGATAATGCCGAATTTGATACCCTTATGAATAAAACGAAACAACTTTATTCAATCGGAATACGTTGTTTCGGTCTTCTGCTTGATGATATTGATGAGGAGCTTGCTTTTGAAGAAGACAAGGCGGTTTTCGGCGAAACGGTCAATGCTCATATTAATCTGATAAACAGATATTATTCCGCACTCAAAGAAATCGATTCATCAATCCGTCTTACGGTTTGCCCTACTCTTTATCACGGCAAAGGCAACGAATATTACATATCAAAACTCAGCAAAAACATTCCGACTCTTGTGTCCGTTTTCTGGACAGGCAGAGATATCTGCTCCCGTGAATTGACAAGTACAGAAGCGGTCAGGTTTATTGAAAACACATACCATAAGCCTCTTTATTGGGATAACTACCCCGTAAACGACTGCTCGATGTATAACGAAATGCACATCTCCCCCATTATCGGACGTGACCCCGATTTATATAAGTATTCCGAGGGTATCATTTCAAACTGCATGGAATATGCAGAGTGTTCAAAAATTCCGCTGATTACCTTTGCGGATTATCTTTGGAACAGCGAAAATTACGATCCGCAAAAATCGTGGGAGTACGCAATAAGGCAGGTTGTCGGCAAAGAAAATGCGGATAACTTTATCGTCTTTGCAGACCATCTTTATACATCATGTCTCAAAGATGCAAATTCAAGGCGTATGTATGAAGCGTTTGACGAGATTGAAACCGCATTCAAATCGGGCAACAGAGAAAAAGCGTTTGCTGTTGCAGAAAATTATCTCGGAATAATGAATGCGTGCAGAGAATATCTCAAAAGGGATTTGCCCGTTTGCCGTGAACTTTCAAAATGGTCGGAAAAATATTTTGTTTCGTGTGATATCATAAACAAAATATTTGAATATATAAAAACAAACGATGAAAAGCTGATTGCGGAATTGCTTTTACTCGCAGAAAAATACGAATCAATGCCTGCAAGGCTTTCAAACGATATCAACATCCGTGCAGAGCTCAAAAATCTGCAAAATCTCATTTAAAAAGGAGAAATAAAAATGGCAGTTATTATCAGATGGATTTCAGCAATTATGGCGGTGCTTATAGGCCTTCCCACTCTTCTCGGCGCGGTTTTTCAGAGCCTTACCAAAATCGGCTATGACGAAAGACCTGTTACAGCGATTTCGGAGAATTATCTTGAAGGCAACAAGACTTTTATTGATGAAACGCAAGCAGAATATTGGTCAGCAGGCTTTGCACGCAGAGTGCTGACTCCCGATGACGTTGATAAAACGAGATATTTTCTCGGCGGATTTCTCAAATTCCCTGCTCAGGAAGCAACAGGTGTTGTTGACGATTTGTGTGTAAGAGCAGTTGTGCTTGACGATAA
>JAZNFD010000366.1:0-2810 GCA_045588975.1 Acutalibacteraceae bacterium
ATCTTGTCAAGGTCGGAATAACCCGTTGTAAAGCCCTTGTATAAATCTCTGTCTTCTCCCGTTATTTTCTTAAGCGTATCGTAAACATTGTTAACGATAATATCCTTGAGTTTCGAAGGAGCATTTGTTGTTTTACCCTGACGGATATTATAGATTTTCTGCTCGGCATTGTCGAGAAGCGTATCAGCAGTTTCTTCCTGAGCGACTGCACTTTCGATGGTTTCGGTTGAAATACTGATAAGGGTTCTGATATAGAACTTTTCTCTGACGATTTTTGCATACATTTCAACATTCTCTGTTGAGGGAACCATCTGAGCAAGTTCAAAAAGATAGTTTCTGCCCGAACCGTTGTCATAAACGCCCTGCTGAACAAGCAAATCAAGAACAACGAGAGGGTCAATAATCTTTCCTGATGCATCAATCGTTATCATTGCAGCAAAAATTGCCGAATGCTGGGGAAGATAGAACGCTTCAGGAGAAATATACACCGCCGCTTGCGAAAGACAGGAAGGGTCAACAAGGATACTTCCGAGCACAGCTTGCTCCGCCTCTGCGCTGAACGGCATCTGAATATTATCAAATGATAACAAACTGTTGTCTGCCATTTTTAAAACTCCGTTCGGATTAGAATTATTCTGCTACCATTACAAACATTGAAGCAGAAATGCCGTTATAAAGCTTGACTTCAACGGGGTATGTGCCGAATGATTTGATATCTTCAACAGCGACCTTGCGCTTGTCAAGTTCAAGACCGAACTGCTTTGAGATTGCTGCAGCAACATCTTTTGATGTTACCGAACCAAAAAGCTTGCCGTTTGCGCCCGCTTTTGCCGAAAGCTTAACTGTTTTGCCTTCAATCTTTGCAGCGCTCGCCTTTGCAGCTGCGATTTCGGTTTCAATGCGGTGTTTTTCGGCAGCCTCTCTGTTTTTAAGCTCACTCATTGCCTGAGCGTTTGCTTCCATAGCAAGTTTTCTGGGAAAAAGGAAATTTCTTGCATATCCGTCGGATGTATTTACAAGTTCACCTTTTTTTCCGAGACCTTTAACGTCCTGTGTTAAAACTACTTTCATGTTTCTTTCTCCTTATTTATCGAAAAATTCTTTAATTGCATTTTCAAGTTCTGTCCGGGCTTTCTTCATATCATATCCTTTGAGCTGACACGCAGCCATCGTCTGATGTCCGCCGCCGCCGAGGGATTCCATAATAACCTGAACGTTGACCTCACCGAAACTTCTTGCTGAAATGTTGATGGCTCCGGCATTATCAAACATAACGAAAGATGCTTTGATATTATTTACTTTCAGAAGTTCATCCGCTGCCTGTGCGGAAATCACTCTGATATCTTTTGATGTGAAATCAGCGGTTGCAATTGCGCATTTCATAAAGCTTTCCGCCGATGAAATAACTGCAGTTCTCAGTTTGTTCACTTCAAGCGTATTGGCAAACAAACGCTTGACTTTGACTGTATCAGCATTCTTATCTTTAAGAAAAGCAGCAGCTTCAAATGTTCTTACTCCCGTTCCAATAATAAAATCCTTAGTGTCAAGCATAATACCCGCAAGCAAAGCTTCCGCAACGGTTTCGCTTATTTTGATTTCGGGATTTATATACGGAAGAAGCTCGGTCACCATTTCGCAAGTTGAAGACGCACCCGGATCGTGATGGAATATGAGAGCGTTTTCTATATCCGTAACGGCTCTGCGATGATGGTCGATAATAACCCTGGTTTCTGCCTTTTCATAAAGCTTCGGAAACTCTACAAAGCTTTCAATATGAGTATCAACAACAATAAGCAGAGTTTTTTTGGTCATAAGTTCAAGGGCACTTTCCTGACTTATGATCAGATCGCCGAGATTCTCTTCATCAAGTTTTTCGATAAGAGTACCTGCAAGGGTCTTTTTTCTGTCGGTTGCTATATACACAGGAATATCAAAACTCATTGCTGCACTCGCAAGACCGACAGCCGAGCCGACAGCATCAAGATCCGTATATGAATGACCCATAATAATTATGTTGCTGCTTGATTTTATCAACTCAGCAAGAGTTGAGCCGACTATTCTGCTCTTAACTTTGTTTCGTTTTTCAGCACTTTTCGAAACACCGCCGATGTAGTCATAACCGTCCTGAGTGCGGATTGCTACCTGGTCTCCGCCTCTGCCGAGAGCCATTTCAAGAGCTTTCCGGGATTTATTCTCACAAGACTTGATGTTCTTCCCCGATGCAACGCCGATTGAAAGTGTAACACCCGTCTTTTTGCCTTTATATTCAAAACCTCTGATAGTTTCAAGCACCGAAAACTTATCTTCAATCATTCGGGAAATATTTCTCTTTTCGGTGATAAGAAGGTATCTGTCATCACCGATTTTTTTGATAAAACTGTCGTACGCTTCCGACCAATTATCAAGTGCAGCCTCAACCTGACTTCTGATTTCGGTTTTCTCACTGTCTCTGAAGTCATTTCTTGAATCGTCAAGATTATCCATTTCAATCATAACGGCATACGGAACGGTTTCGAGATATTCAATCTCGGTTTTCTTAAGTCTTGTATTATCAAAAAAATACAGGCCGAAAAGCAATTCTCCGTCAGACTGATACTGTACGGAATAAACTGAATAATATTTACCCTCAACCGAAACACATGTTTCTTCGGAATGAATTATCGAATCAAGATTTAATCCGTTTGTATATTTGCTTATTTTGTCTGTCTGAGATATTTCGCCGAAAGAAATTTCATCAAGAAATAAATCGCTGCACCATTTTATGTAGCCTTTCCCGTCACAAACCGCAACGGGAAAAGGAAATGATGAAA
>JAZNFD010000367.1:0-1760 GCA_045588975.1 Acutalibacteraceae bacterium
TTTTATTAAAATCAATCAATCCTGCATAGCAAATATAAATGAAATAAAAAAGTTTGATACTTCAATTTCGGGAACTCTGAAAGTTATCTTCAAAAACGGTCACAGCGATTATGTTTCAAGACGGAATATAAAAACAGTCAAGGAAAGGTTAGGTGTTAAATGATGAATAGGTATTTAAAAGAATTTTTACACAGGGGATTGATGTTCGCAGGATTCGGACCGATTATACTCGGAATAATTTTCTTTATTCTATCAAAAACGCTTGACGATTTTTATGTCAGCGGCGGTCAGATTTTACTCGGAATAATTTCGACTTATATTCTTGCTTTTGTTCAGGCGGGTGCGACTGTGTTTAATCAAATTGAGCACTGGTCGGTGCCGAAATCGCTTTTCTGTCATTTCGGAATGCTCTATGCGGTCTATGTTTTGTGTTATACCGTTAATTCGTGGATTCCGTTTGAATGGGGAGTTATAGCAATATTCACAGCGATATTTGTTACTGCGTTTTTTGTGATATGGTTTACTGTTTATTTTATTGTTAAGGCAACAAGCAGAAAGCTGAATAAAAAACTGTAATAAAAAATTACACTGCGGCTTAATCGGGCTGCAGTGTAATTTGCTTTATGTGGTTTTTGTGTAAAACTTTTTATTTCTCCGCGAATTCTTTTAATTCATCTCCCGTCATACGGTAGATTGTCCAATCATCCATCGGCTTTGCACCGACGGAGAGGTAGAAGTCTATGCTCGGTTTGTTCCAGTCAAGGCAGCACCATTCAAGTCTGCCGCAGCCTCTTTCGACGGTCGTTTTTGCAAGAAATTTCAGAAGAGCCTTGCCGTAACCCTTTCCTCTGTGTTCTGGAAGAACAAACAAATCTTCAAGATAAATCCCTGATCTTCCGAGGAAGGTTGAGAAATTGTGAAAGAAAAGTGCAAATCCGACCTCTTTTCCGCTTTCGACAGCAAAAATAACCTCTGCTTTTCTCTTTTCAAATATCCATTCTTTCAGTATTTCGGGAGTTGCAACAACCTCGCTTAACATATGCTCATATTCCGCAAGCGCTTTAATGAAACAGAGTATTGTTTCAGTGTCGTTTTCATTTGCGAATCGTATTTCAAAATTATTACTCATTTTATCTACCTCTTAAATTTGTTTCAATTCAATTATACCATTAATTTGAGCCAAATCAAGTTTTTGTTTATTACGGATACCTGCCGATGATTTATGCTCTTGAAAAAGCAAAAGCATTATGATACTATAATTATATAATGTTTTATGGAGTGATGACCTTATGATTAAGCATATAGTTTGTTTCAAATTAAAGGATAACAGCCTTGCGGAATGCGAAAAGGCAAAGGAAGTTCTTCTTTCAATGAAAGGCAACGTACCTCAGCTCAGAGGCATTGAAGTCGGCATTGATTTCCTTCGCTCGGAGCGTTCCTATGACCTTATTCTGGAAGTGCTTCTTGATGATGAAGCGGCTCTCGAAAGCTATCAGAATGACCCTTATCATTGCTCGGTTGTCAAGACCCATATGCACGCAGTCAGAGAATCAAGCGTTGCGGTTGATTATGTGATTTAAACGAGGGTGTTGAAATGAATAAATTAAAGAAAAAGGTTATGAAGCTTGTCGGCACGGTTGTCAATTCCGTGACCACGGCAACATCCCAGGGCACATCCGAGGGTGAGCTTGGAAAGAGTTTTGTGCCTGATAAAAAGATTATTGAGCTTTGCAGAAAAACCGGTGCCGAAGGCATTGTTA
>JAZNFD010000368.1:0-10045 GCA_045588975.1 Acutalibacteraceae bacterium
GATTTTTGTCATTTCTTTTATCTGCACACTGTATTGATCCCACATCGATGTAAAACCGCAGTCCTCAATGCAGCATATGACATTTGCGGGCAGGTTTTCACCCGTAACGTTCATAACGGTAGCCGCACCCATTGATGCGCCGTGAAGAATAATCTTTGCACAGGGATTTTTGTCGATTATATAATAAATCCAGTCTATAACGTCAAGTCTGTCGAGCCAACCCATTGTGCCGTATTTATGCTCGCTCTTGCCGTGCGCACGCAGATAGGGGAGTATGACATTATATCCCATTTCATAAAAGTGCTTTGTGAAGATGCTGTTCTGAGACGGAATGCCCGTGAAACCGTGGCAAGAGATTACATAAACATCGCTCGGATTTTCATAATAATCCGCATAAAGGCAAACTCCGTAGCGGTTGAAAAGATATATTTCTTCGCAGGGAGTCTCTCTGTAAAACTTTATTCCTTTGAGAGCTTCTTCGCTTTCGTAGAAACATATGCTGTCGTCAGCTGGCGTGGGTGAACCGCTTGCGGCGATTTTCTGAATGCCTTTTTTGCTCAGAAAAGTTTCAATAAACCAGTTTCCTGTTACCGCGGCTGCTGCAGTTGTTAATGTTCCCGCAACAGCGACAAATTTAAGAAAATTGTTCTCCTTTTTCATGTTTTCACTCCTTTGTCAAATAAAAACCGTGCAATCCGAAGATTGCACGGAAGAATAATTAATCTTTATTCTTATGACGCATAATTTTTGAGGTTGTGTTTTTAACAAATTCGGTACGTCTGATTTTGAAATCAACGATCCTTTTATAGGGAGGAAGCTTCTCGTTGACTGACTGAACAACCTCATCCATAATATCGTGCAGTTCTTCGTCTGTATATTCGTCTGCATCCTTGCCGTATCTGTCTTTCATTTCCTCAAAGTTGGGGAAAATTCTTGCAGCAACAATGGTTTCGCCCTTTTTGTTTTCGTCACCGATAACAATGCTTTCGCCGACTCTTGTGTCAGTGCTGAGATGATATTCAAGCTCTTCGGGGTAAATATTTTTGCCGTTGCTTGTAACGATAACGTTCTTACTTCTGCCCGAAATAAAGTAATGACCTTCTTTATCAACATAACCGAGGTCGCCTGTGTGGAACCATCCGTCTTCATCAATAACCTTTGCGGTTTCTTCAGGATTGTTGTAGTAGCCGAGCATAACCATTCCGCCCTTGACGCAGATTTCGCCAATGCCTGTTTCGGGATCCGGATTAAGAATCTTTGCTTCGCTTCCGGGAATGGGAACACCAACTGATTCAGCCATATGAAGCTTGTCGTGGTTGATGATTGCAAGGGGAGCGCACTCGGTGAGACCGTAACCGAAGATAATCTGAATACCGAATGCTTCAAAGTCTTTGAGAATCTGAGGATTGATGGGGGCGGCACCGCAGATGATAAGACGCATATTGCCGCCGAATGTATCGATGATTTCTTTAAAGAATACTTTTTTGAGATCGATGCCGATTTTTGCGGCAGCCTTGACAAGAACTTTTCCGACTTTGAAAAGAGTTTCTCCGTGAGGCTTGTTTTTGATAGCCTTCATAAGTCTTTTGTGAACTGTTTCAAGAAGAAGAGGAACAGCAACAAAAACCGAAGGATTGAATTCTTTCATGTTTTTGAGAACATACTTGAATCCGTCGCAGAATGTAACCTTTGCACCGCAGTAAGAAGCAAAGAAAAGAATAATTGTGCTTTCATATGTGTGGTGAAGCGGAAGCATTGAAATACCGCAGTCTTCGGGTGAAATTTTGATAACACCCATTGCTGACATAACTTCAAAGCAGAAGTTTCTGTGGCAGAGCATAACGCCTTTTGACATACCTGTTGTGCCCGATGTGAAAAGAAGAGAACACATTTTATCGGGATCGATTTCAGCGTCAAGATAACGTGTGTCACCGCTTGCGAGAAGAGCTTTACCTTTTTCGATAAGATCGTCAATGTGAAGAACACCTTCTTCTTTCGGTCCGTTCATCATGACAATTGTAATGTCTTTTTTGATTTCGTCTTTTCTTGCATTAAGCTTTCTTGCAATTTTTTTGTCACAGAAGAAAAGCTTGACGTCGGCTGTGTTGAGAATGTTGTTGATATCGTCGAAAAGAAGCTCTTTATCAACGGGAACGATTACGCCGACACCTGTTACGGTTGCCATATATGAAAGGCACCAATGGTAGCAGTTTTCGCCGCCGACAGCAATCTTTTCTCCTGTAAGCCCCATATTTGTGAGTGCTGTACCGAGAGCCTGAATCTGCTCATAATATGTTTTGTATGATATTTCATAAAGTTCGGTTTTGTTTGTTTTGACTTGGAAAGCGGGTCTGTCGCTGTAGAGCTTTGCGCTCTGGCTTATCAAATCTCTTAAATCCTTGATGGGTCTGACATCATAAAATGTTTTAGTCAACAATTCACACCTCTTTTATTTTAATCACAAACAGTTGATATTTTAACATTTTGAAAATTAAAAATCAAGAGGGCAAATTATTAAGATTTTTCTAAATATCGTACATATAGTTGTTGAAATGTTATATATTTTGTGATTGTAAATGTTTTGTTAATAATCTAATTTGCTTTGATACTTTGTATTATTGCTTTCATTTTAATAATATGTTACAATATCTGAAAAGGAGGTCTGAATATGAGCAAATCATCACCCGCTGCAGTTGCTTCTGCAAAAGACGGTGTAATTCCTGACCGCAATCTTTTTGCTTATGCGGCAGGTATTGCGGGTCAGAATATGAACTACGGCTTTATCAACGGCTGGTTGTTTTATTTCTGCAATAATGTGCTGAAAATAAGTGCCGATGCGGTTGGTATGATAACAGGTATCAGCCGACTCTGGGATTCAATCAACGATCCCATTATTGGTGCTCTGATTGACAGACATACATTTAAAAAATCGGGAGAAAAACTTCGCCCTTATTTAATTTATCTGCCTGCAATCATCGGTATTATCAGCTTAATGATGTTTAAGGATTGGAATCTCGGAAGTGAAAAAGCAATTTTCTATGTGCTTGTTTTGTATCTGCTCTGGGATCTGGTTTATTCGATGCAGGATGTTGCGCTTTGGGGTATGCTTGCGCTCAGCTCACCCCGTTCCGAAGAACGTACAAGAGCGGCGCAGTGGACTGCTATCGGTGTTACAGTCGGTGGTGCGCTTGCGGGCCTTGTTCCTCTTGTGAAGGATGTCGCAATCAATAATTTCGGAGTAACCGATAAATCGTTTTTCTTCGGTGCGGCATTGATTCTCGGCCTCGGCGGCCAGCTTATTTCAATGTCTGCATATAAGATGGATGAATCCGTAAAAAATGAAAATAAAGAAAAAGAAAGTCTTTTTGAAGCGATATTTGTTTTGCGTCATAACAAAACAATGCTCCTTATTTCGCTTGCGAGAATTCTTGAATATATAAAGCTTTCTGTTCCGTGGGCATATTTCTTTGAAAGTCAGGTGTTCTATAAAGTCGGAGGTACGGAAATCGGCGGCGGTACAACTCAGTTTGTCTACGGATTGCTGACAGGCGCACCGGGTACTTTTGCACAGTTTGCCGCAACAAAAATTGTTGACAAAGTCGGCGGAATGAAAAGAGTTCTGATTCTTGCTCAGGTTTCATCGATTGTATTGAGAATCGTTTCGTATGTTATCGGATTCAAGAATATATGGAATATAATTATAGTAGCTGTTCTTATGGGACTTCAGAGTATTCCTGCGTTTATGGTTAATATTGCTCACCGCTCACTTATGAGTGATTCGATTGATTATGTAGAATATAAAACAGGCAAACGTACCGAAGGAATTACATTTTCAATGCAGAATTTTGCAACAAAAGTCGGGGATGCTCTGGCGCTTTTCATCAACGGAAAACTGCTTACTCTTGTCGGTTATGATCAAAACCTCGCTATGACCGCACAGAATCCCGTGTTTATGAAATGGCAGTGGCCCATGTTTATACTCGGACCGATTGTCGGTGCGGTGCTTTATCTTGCGGTTATTATTTTTGTCAAGGATGATAATGAAGAAAGAAAGTTTATAGAAGCGGAGCTTAAAAAACGACGTGAAGATGCTGCGGCTAAAGCAAAAGAAGAACTTAATACAATATAAAAACAGATCCCTCGGTAAAAACCGGGGGATCCGCTGTTTTAAATCATTTCAATCATTTTCCGAAGGTTATCAAGTCCGATTTCGATGCCGTCAAGGCAGCTTTCAAGACCTTCAAATTCAATGCTGACATAGCCGTCATATCCCGATGATTTCGCTGTTGAGATACATTGCATAACGGGAATATCACCGTGACCGATTATTGAACCTCTGAGATAATTTCCGCCTCTGGATTTAAAAAATCCTTTGCCGGGATTGAGACCGTTGCCGTTTTTGATATGGAAATCTTTTGCGTGAATGTGCTTGATATACGGTGCGAGTCTGCCTGCCGCATCAGCGCTGTTTTCATCAACACAGCAGAAATTGCCGACATCAAGAAGTACACCGAAATTAGGATTACCAACGTTTGTGATTATTTTTTCTACACGTTCGCTGTCCTGACAGAAGAAACCGTGGTTTTCAATGCAGGTGATGATTCCTTTTGACTGTGCATATTCGGTGACTCTTCTGCAGCCGTCTGCAAGGATCGGGAGAATCTGCTCAAATCCTGCACTTTTTTTGATGTTCTCAGGCATACCCCATGCGGCATCGTGACGCATTACCTTTGCACCGAGGATTTCTGCAATATCGACCTTGCGGCAAATACGTTCAACTTCCGCGTCAAGACCTTCATTGCAAAGGAGATTTGCAGAAATAGTATATGCGGTAATGGGGAGTGAAAGCTTTTCGCTTTCTTCTCTGAGAAGTTTGGCATATTCAGCTTCGCTCATTCCGTTTTCGGGGGAGAGATCAATAAATTCGATGCCGTCAAACCCCATATCCTTTGCGATTTTCATTATACTCAGCTGAGTTTCTTTGCCTGAAGAAATAAGCTGCTGAAAGCTGTAACTGCTGACTCCGATTTTCATACTATTACCTCTTGATTAACCGAGTTTTTTAAGAAATTCAACTGCTGCTCTGATGTCCTTTTCGGGATTGTCGCCGACTTCTCTTTCAATTGTGAGGAAGCCTTTGTAACCGATATCTTCGAGTGCATTTAAATAATCTTCCCATTTAACACTGCCTTCACCGAGAGGAACTTCAAGGAATGAATCTTCTGTAACGATTACATCCTGCTTGAGACCGTAGATGATTTCGGGGTCCTTATAGAATATCTGCTTGCCGTCTTTGGCGTGTGTATGAACAATATATTTCTGAAGATTGTAAACTGCACCGACAGGGTCGTCGCCTGTTACCATAACAAGGTTAGCGGGGTCGAGGTTTACACCGACACCTGTTGAACCGAGTGAATCAAGGAAATCTTTAAGTACAGCCGATGTTTCGGGTCCTGTTTCGATTGCGAAATGCGCACCGATACTGTCAGCATATCTTGAAAGCTCAAAACAAGCTTCCTGCATAACCTTATATCTGTCGTTATTATTATCTTCGGGGACAACGCCGATATGAGTTGTAACAACATCTGTGCCAAGCTCTTTTGCAAGGTCGATGATTCTCTTTGATTTTTCGATTTTTGCGGGATTTCTGTCTGCAAAGCTGAATCCGCCTCCGCCGAGGTCGCCGCAAAGAGCTGAAATAACAAGACCGTTATCTGCAACAAGTTTTTTGAACTCGGCAATTTTTGCTGCATTCATGTTTTCGGGAGCCATTTCACCTGAGGTTGCATAAACCTGAAAACCCTGCGCACCGACTTCAGCAGCTTTTTTTACTGCCGAAACTGTGTCTGTTCTGAAACTGTTGATGATAACGCCGATAGGAAATCTGCCCATATGGAATACTCCTTTGTTTAATAAAATTTTATATCTCAAATATAACAAAGAATAGCATAATTATCAAGTTTTTTTTGTAATTAACTTTACATTTTTTAAAATTATGGTATATTATTATTTGTATAAATATATACCTAATTATCAGGAGGTAACTATATGTCAAAAATTAAAGTTGCGGTTATCGGCTGCGGCAATATCGCAAACGCTGCACACATTCCCGCGTACATGAAAAATGAAGAGGTTGAAATCAAATATTTTTGCGATATAATTCCGGAAAGAGCTGAAAAATGTGTTGAAAAATACGGATGCGGCACAGCAGTTACGGATTATCACGATTTCCTCAACGATCCCGAAATCGAGGCTGTATCTGTTTGCACTCACAATGATTTTCACTCGATTATTTCAATTGATTTTCTCAAGGCAGGAAAACACGTAATGTGTGAAAAGCCTGCCGCAAGAATTCTTTCGGAAGCCCTCGAAATGCAGAAAGTTGCTCACGAAACAGGTAAAATTCTCAATATCGGTGTTGTTAACAGATTCAATACATATGTAATGAAAATCAGAGAGCTTATTGACAGCGGTGAGCTCGGAGAAGTTTATCATGTATATGCATCTTTCAGAAGCCACAGATCAATCCCCGGTATCGGCGGCGATTTCACAATCAAGGCAAAAGCAGGCGGCGGCTCACTGATTGACTGGGGCGTACATTTTATTGATCTCGTTCTTTATTGCTGCGGCGATCCCAAACCCATCAGCGCATCGGGCGAAGCTTTCTGCAAGCTCGGTAAGGATATCAAGAATTATACTTACACAAGCATGTGGGCAGAAGATACAGCGGATATGAACGGCACTTATGATGTTGATGATTCTGTTGTCGGTCTTGTACGCACAACAGGTCCCGTAGTCAGTTTCAACGGTGCCTGGGCACAGAATATCGGTGAAAGAGAAATGTTTATCGATTTCATGGGTGATAAAGCCGGTATCAGACTGCAGTATTGCTCGGATTTCAAGCTTTATTCGGTTAAAAACGGTATGCTGACCGAAACAAATGTTTCTGCTAAAGAGACAGATATGTATGAAAATGAAATCAACGATTTTATCCGTTGCATAAAAACAGGCGATAAAAACCAACAATATATTGACTATGCTGTTGAAACTTCAAAGATTCTTCAGGCGGTTTATGATTCATCAGACAGTCACAGCGAAATTAAAATATCATAAAAAGGAGATAATTTATTATGGATATCAGAATTTTTAAGAATGACGCAGAAATCGGTCAGGCAGCAGGTAAGCTTTTCTGCGATTTTGTTAACGAAAAACCTGCTTGTGTTCTCGGACTTGCAACAGGCGCAACTCCCGTTCCTACTTATAATTATATTGCAGAGCAGTATGCTGCAGGCAATGTTTCTTTCAAGGATGTCAGAACATTCAACCTTGATGAATACTGCGACCTTCCCAAGAATCATAAAAACAGTTACTATACATTTATGATTGAAAATCTTTTCTCGAAGCTTGATCTTAATCTTGATAATGTCGGTTTCCTTGACGGCAATGCAGTAGATCCCGAGGCTGAAAGCGCACGCTATGCCGCAGATATCGCATCAAAGGGCGGAATCGATATTCAGCTTCTCGGCATCGGCAGAAACGGTCACATTGCATTCAACGAGCCTGCTGATGAATTCACAGGCGAAAGTCACAAGATTAAGCTCACAGACAGCACAATTGAAGCAAATTCAATTTATTTTGACGATATTCCCATGCCCCGTTATGCAATGACAATGGGAATCGGTTCAATTATGAAGGCAAAGAAGATTGTTCTCATTGCTACAGGTGCATCAAAAGCTGAGGCAGTCAAGGCTATGATTAAGGGTCCCGTTACTCCTCAGTGCCCCGCATCCGTTCTTCAGCAGCATGAAGATGTTGTTATTTTCCTTGATGAAGCTGCGGCGGCTCTTCTTTAAAATTTAATTCTGTTAAAAAACAGGAGGTAAAATCCAATGGATAAGAAAACTTTTTATATAACCACTCCGATATATTATCCCTCGGATAAGCTTCATATCGGTCACACATATTCAACCGTAGCTGCCGATGCTATGGCTCGCTACAAGCGTTTCCAGGGCTATGACACTTTCTTTCTTACCGGTACGGATGAACACGGTCAGAAGATTGAAGACAAAGCAAAGGAAGCCGGAGTTACTCCCAAAGAGTATGTTGATAAAATCGTTGCCGGAATCAAAGATCTCTGGAATCTGATGAACATTTCAAATGATAAGTTCATCAGAACAACCGATGAATATCACGAGAAGGCAGTTCAGAAGATATTCACCAAGATGTATGAAAAAGGTGATATCTATAAGGGCTACTATGAAGGTCTTTACTGTAAGCCTTGTGAGTCTTTCTGGACCGAAACTCAGGCTGTTGACGGCAAATGCCCCGACTGCGGCAGACCCGTCACGAAAGAGAGAGAGGAAGCATATTTCTTCAAGCTTTCCGCTTACGGTGATAAGTTACTCAAATATTATGAAGACCATCCCGGTTTCATTGAGCCTCAGAGCAGACAGAACGAAATGGTTAACAATTTCATAAAACCCGGTCTTCAGGACCTTTGTGTTTCCCGTTCGTCATTCAAATGGGGTATTCCCGTTCCCGTTAACGAAGACCACGTTATCTACGTCTGGCTTGATGCACTCACCAACTATATAACCGCTCTCGGCTTCGGTTCGGAGGATGACACACTTTATAAGAAATTCTGGCCTGCCGATGTTCATCTTATCGGTAAGGATATTATACGTTTCCACACCATTTACTGGCCTGCTTTTCTTATGTCGATTGACGAACCCCTTCCCGAAAAGGTTTACGGTCACGGATGGGTTCTTCTTGAAGGCGGAAAGATGAGCAAATCAAAGGGTAATGTTGTTGACCCCGTTATCCTTGCAGAAAGATACGGTGTTGACGCACTTCGTTATTATCTTCTCCGTGAAATCGCTTTTGGTTCAGACGGCGTTTTCTCAAACGAAAACCTTATTAACAGAATCAACGCAGATCTCGCAAACGATCTCGGTAACCTTGTTGCAAGAACTGTTGCAATGGTCCAGAAGTATCTTGGCGGAACAATTCCCGAAGAAAGAGAAGCAGGGGAGTTTGATGACGATCTGAAGGCTCTTGCAGCTCAGACAATTATTGATGTTGAAAAAGAACTTGATAAGCTCAATTTCTCGGTTGCACTTTCCGATATCTGGAAGTTTATTTCAAGAACCAATAAATATATTGATGAGACTGCTCCCTGGATGCTTTCAAAGGATGAATCAAAGAAGGCAAGACTTTCCGAGGTTATGTATAATCTTTGCGAATGCATCAGAATTATTTCTGTTCTTATCGCTCCCGTTATGCCTTTGACTACTCCCGAAATCAGAAGACAGCTCGGCGTTGCAGCTGAGTTTGTGTGGGATGAATGCAAGGTTTTCGGCAAGGAAGAGACATATACAGTTGTCAAGGGTGATATAATCTTCCCGAGAATCGATCTTGAAAAAGAACTTGCTGAGCTTGAAGCAGCAAAAGAAGCTGAAAATCCTCTTAAGGCGGAAATTCAGGGCATTGCAAAAATCGGAATTGATGATTTTGCAAAGGTTGACCTCAGAGTTGCAACGATCAAAGATTGTGAGCCCGTAAAGAAAGCAAAAAAGCTTCTCAAGCTTACTCTTGATGACGGCACCGGTGATCCCAGAACGGTTGCGTCGGGCATTGCAAAGTGGTATAAACCCGAAGACCTTATCGGAAAGAGCGTTATTCTTGTTTCCAATCTCAAACCTGCCGTTCTTTGCGGTGTTGAAAGTCAGGGAATGATTCTCGCAGCAGATGCCGGTGAAGACGATGTCAAGGTTATCTTCGTTGACGGTATTCCTGCAGGAAGTAAGGTAAGATAAATGTTTAATAATATCTTTGACAGTCATGCACATTATGACAGCGAAGCCTTTAATGATGACCGCAAAGAGCTTGTAAGCGCCCTGCCTGAGCGGGGCGTTTGCGGGATTATTAATTGCGCAAGCGATATGGCATCATCGCTCACAAGCCTTGAGCTTGCCGATGAATTCGGCTTTGTTTATGCGGCGTGCGGTATTCATCCGCATGAAGCTGACAAGTGCAAAAATGGTTA
>JAZNFD010000369.1:0-7217 GCA_045588975.1 Acutalibacteraceae bacterium
GTCGCCTGTGACATGGTATGCCGTTTTCAGGAACGAGAGAATTTCAAGCGAGTTTGTGCCTCTCTCATAATACCAGCGATCGTCGTTGTTCAGAAGTGCCGGTTCCCAGTTTGCCCAGGTCGTCGGGATACCGTCCACATCGCAAAGATGGAAATTGTTGTCCAGAATGTGATCGGTAACGGTGCGGACAACATCCGCAATTCTCTTCTTTTCCGCATCGTCTGCCACAAGGTCAAAATAAATACCGTAGGCAAAATAATGCCCTGTCATTTCATCGCTCGAGGTTTCGCCGAGCCATTCGCAATCGGGATTATCTTCACAAATATGCCATTCTTCACGGTTGCCGTCAAGGAAGTTTTCCTCGTGAGAATATCTTGTTGCCCTTGCGGTAAAGCCGGGTTTGCCGGTTACTTCGGTGAGCTTTATCATTGCATCAACAGCTCTTTTTGCGTTTTCCTTTGCCTTTTCATCGCCCGTTACTTTATAGCGGAAGCACTGGCTTGCACAGTAAACGCCCGTGAAAAGACCGTCATTATCGGAATTGGGAAGCCAACCCGAATCAAGATCTCCGTATTTGCGGAGCTCTCTGGAAACCTGATAGCCTTCGTTTCTTGTAAAGTATTTGACTGCAAGCTCGTCGTAATGATTTGCTTTTTCTTCAAGTGTCATAAACTTCGAGGTAATAAGGCTGATACCTCTCGGAGTAACAGCTGCAATCGTTCCGTTATCGGAAACCGCAATCTTGGTTACCGTGGGATGCATAAGCCATGCGCCGTATGAAAGATATGAAATTTTACCCTCAATAAGAGTGATAATACCCGTATTGGTTGCAAAGTATTTCTTGCCGTCAGCGGCAAAGAACATATCGTTGAACGAGCCGTCGGGCACGGAATAAAAATCGTTGCCGTTGAACCAGAAATTTCTGCCGTCAAAGATATTGAGACCTTCATCGGAACCAACCCAGAGATGACCGATAGCATCAATTGCTAGGCAGTTGATTTTCTTGCTCAGCACGCCCGACATATCGGGTGTGAACTCTGCCCAATGACGGCGCTTGCCCTTCATCGAAAGCAGACCTTCTTCACCGCATCCGATATATACCGTTTCACCGTACTTGGATTTGTTATCGTGTGCCGCAAGGCAGATTGTATTTTCGGGAAGATTTACGATTTTTTCAAATTCTCCGTCATTCATAAGGAAAAGCTCTGTTTCCGTAATGAGCCATACAGAGTTATCAAGCGCAACGGAAATATCGATAACGGGAGAAGAAAAATCGGCAATTTTTCTGACTTTTCCTTTTTTGATTTCAGCAAGCGAGTTACCGACCGACGCATAGAGCTTTCCGTTTCTTGAGAAAAGCTTCGACACCTTTGCTGAAAGCTTCTTTGCGTTTCCGCTTGAATATTCGATAAGGCAATCAGGCTGAGCAATGTAAAGAATTTCACCGTCAAAAGCAACGGATGTTACATTTTCAACATCAACACCGTTTTCTGAGGTGATGAAAACTTTGTCATACTGCCTGAACTGACCGAAATTAAGAATGGGTTTTTTCATATTTATTCTCCTGTAATTTATTATTTGAATAACACCGACAGTTTACCATATAAAAGCAGATTTGTCTACAAAAAACATACATCATAAATATTTTCAATCGGAATAATTCTGCCGTCACTCATGGTTATCTCACGGCTGATTGCGTCAATCTTTTTTACGGTACCCGTTACGGCAATATATTCGCCGCCGTCCTTTCTTCTGTCGGGAACAAAATAAGCAACCTCAATCCGCACTGCCTCGCCGCAATCTGAAATTGCTCTGAGCTTTTCGTCAATCGCTTCTTTTCTGCTTTCGTCAAGCTCAATTTTGCAGTCGGTAAGACGGGCGGTTTCGTCAATTGCATCACCATGGCCCGTCAAAGCGGCAAACGGACTGAACTGCGCCGCACGGTCAATCATAGCCATCTGCGGGTGCTTCTTTGACACATAATGCGGCAGATTGATTATATCATCATAATTTCCGCTCATGCCTTATGCCCTCCTATCTGACTGTTACGGTCCTTCGCTGTTGCACCGTCTTTATAATTCATACCCTTCAGAATTGCGTTTTTTCCGTATTTATGTTTGATGCTGACTATTGCATCCTGAACACGGCGTTCCTTTTCAAGTGCGGCATTCCGTTCGGCTTTTTCACGCTCTTTTTCCTCATAATTCTCAAACAAACTGAGTTGTTCGTTATCACAAGAATCATCGGTAACACTGTCCTCTGTTACAACGTGATTTGCCGTTATATACATACGGCGCACAAGCAGATTTCTGTCAACTATTCCGTCGTAAAGCTCTGTTACGGCATCGGTTATCAGCTTTGTTGACGAGGTATGCCTGCCGATATTTACCGTTCCCCTCGCCTGCTTCGGCACTTCTCTGCCATAGAAATCCGTTTTTATTTCGCCTTTATATTCACTGCGTCTGTTACGGTCGGTAAGATTTTCAATATCATAACCGACAACAAGAAGTATCTGATTTGTCACAAGCTTTTTTTCAACAAGATCAAGGCTGAGACTGTCTGCCATTTCACGGACTATGAGCCTAGCCTTCTCAAAATCATAAGGATGCTGAAGCACCTGCCCCGACTGAATGCTGTTTGTCTGCGGTTTATAAGCTTTGACATCAGCAATCGTGCAAGGCTCCCATCCCCACGCGTGGTCAATAAGAAGCTCTGCGTTGATACCGAAAAGGCGGTAAAGCAAATCTTCATTCTGAAGAGAGCATCTCGCAACATCGCCCATAGTCAGCATACCGTATTTCTCAAGCCTTTCGGAAATTCCTCTGCCGACCCTCCAGAAATCAGTAAGCGGTCGGTGATTCCAAAGCGTACGGCGATAGCTCATCTCATCAAGCTCAGCGATTCTCACCCCGTCTTTATCGGCGGGAATATGCTTTGCCGTTATATCCATTGCAACCTTGCAAAGATACATATTCGGACCAATGCCTGCGGTTGCGGTTACTCCCGTTTCGGCAAGAACTTCTCTTATCAGCATAACGGCAAACTCGTGTGCCGTCATTGAATTAAGCTTCAGATATCCCGTTGCGTCAATAAAAACCTCATCGATACTGTAAACGTGAATATCTTCGGGCGCAACGTGCCTGAGATAAACCTGATATATTTTAGTACTGTATTCGATATAAAGAGCCATTCTCGGCGGTGCAACAATATAATCTATCGAAAGAGACGGATTTTTCCTAAGCTCATTGACATCGTATGACGAACCCGAAAAACAGCCTCCCGGTGCGTTCCGTTTTCTCTGAGCATTGGCAATTTTTACCTGCTGAATAAGTTCAAACATTCTTGCTCTTCCTGAAACACCGTATGACTTAAGACCGGGCGACACAGCAAGACAGATAGTCTTTTCCGTTCTTGACGGATCTGCAACAACGATATTCGTTGTCATCGGATCAAGACCTCTCTCCGTCGCTTCTACGCTGGCATAGAAAGACTTAAGATCAATTGCAATATACGTTTTGTTTTTGCTCATCCTTCTGCGCCTCCGTTTCTTCGTGAATTATTATATCACCGCAAACCGAAAAATTCAATATATTTTCGAACATTTGTTTTTTGAAGGCTCTAAAAAAGGAACGGCACAACGCCGTTCCTTAAGAATTTATTATCTTGTTGCACCGTATTCGATGTCTATGCTCTTTTTGAAAAGCAGGAAATCATATTTCGGGCACCAGTCATTTCCCGTTTCAACAGATTTTTCGAATTCTTCTTCCGAAAGAGCAACATTCATTTTCACGATACCCTTAAGCTCCTTACCGTCTTTATATACTGTATCCCAGAATGCATTGTGTCCGATATATTTAACGCTTGAGGGAATATACATATACTTCATCTCACGGTTATAGCTGAAAGCATCCGAACCGATAAATTCAAGTCCTTCGGGGAGCGAATTATAAACAGTGCCGAGCGCTTCATCGGATACATAATGAGAATCTTCAACCACGGCAGTTGCTTTGTAAGAATAAATATTCTCAATAAGAGGAATCTCGAAAAACGCAAGAGTTTCGATTGTTTTCAAGCCTTCGGGAAGATATACGTTCTTCATATTGGCATAGTTGAAACTCATCTCACCGATTGTTTTAACAGTTGACGGAACAACAAATGTCATAACATCCTTGACATACTGCTCGTAAACGGGACTATCCGAAGCAGGTTCAATGCGCCATCCGTTATTGTCGTATTCGGCATATCCGTATTTTTCGGCAAGATATGTATCGTGGTCACAAGGTCTGCAGATAAGCTCTGTTTTGTCCTTGTTATAGAGTACGCCGTCGATATCGCAGTAGTTGGGGTTGTTTGCGTCAACCCTGATTTCACGCAATGCCCAGCACGAATAAAAAGCCTTTGAGTCAACCTTTTCGACACCTGCACCGATGGTTATAACCTGAACCTTTTCATCGCAGTTGAGAACATAGCTTCCGACTTCGGTTACGGGTTTTGTTTCATCCTTGACAACCTTGAAATTGGTCTTGGGATCGGGATTTCCGAGTTCATATTCAACATCTGAAACATAGTCTATTTCAAGCTCGGTAATAAAGCCTGTGTTGCTGAAACGAGTGAACGCATATCCGTTCTGAATCTGTTCAAATTCAAAAGTATCTTTTCTGAGGGTAAGAACGCTGAAAATGCACGAAAGGGAAACCGCAACAACTATTGTAATAACAAATATTGCTTTCTTTAAGCCGTAATGCTTCGGAGTCTTATTGATTCTCGGCGCCGCAAGACCCTCAACCTGATAAGTCCATATCTCATCCTCGGGAATGTCAAGATGAACGGGTTCTTCGACAACATTGACCTTTACTTCTTTATCCTTTTTACTCATACATTTTCACCTCCTATCCCAGATATCCGCCGCTGACCTTTTCGCCCTCTTCTTTTGCTTTCTTTTCGGTAACTTCGGCACGGCGTTTGAGAACTTCCATAACCAGATTCTGTTTCTTACTGTCGTAATCCCAGAACAGATAAGGAATTGTCATAAGAGTGAATCCGACAACATCGAATATCAGCGGTATAATAATAATATTTGCTCTTGAAGAATCAAGGAAAAGTATATCCCAGTTACTGTTGAAACCGTAGCCGAGAAGCATAAGAGGAATGATAAGACCGACAAAATTCTTTATGGGGTCTGTGAACCAGCCGAAAACGCTCGAGAAGCTCTCAAGACGCTCGCCCGAAAGATACATCTGGTAGTCTCTGATACGGACATCCATATCGTGACCCGCGGTTGTGGGTACGGTCTTGGTCATTTCCATAAAGAAGAGAACAATAACACAAATCGTACCGCAGAGGTTAACGTTATCTCCGCAGAACCACATTGCAAGAATTATAAGCACATTGCCTATCGCTCTTGAAAGCTGATAGAATATCATAATTTGCTTATATGAGAACCTTTTGAGGAAATACGGCGAAAGGAAATCAGGCGGTGTTCCCGCAAAGGAAACGAGCATAACAATCAGGCTGTAAGGCAAACCGCTGAGGCGGAATGTGTAAAGATATAGAACCGTTGCAAACGGCAACATACCGTTACCGAGAGCATCGATAAGTTCAACAACGGTTTTAATCAGCAGATACTTATTGCGAAGCACGCCGAACATACCGTCCCAGAACTTGATCTGAACCTTCTTTTCAACGGGAGGCTGAGGAATTCTTTCCTTGACTCTGCCGGCAAAAAACATTGTCATTGCCGCAAAGAAAATAAATGTGCCGGGAATGACATATCTGTAAAGATTTATATCTGCCCACTCATCTTTAAGAAAGCCGATTGCAATGGAAATAGCAAGGCTTGAAAGTGTATTGAAGAAGTGCGAAAGCTTTACCGGATAGCTTCTGACAAGAATTCTTTCCTGAAGGTCAGGGCTGATACTCTTTGTGCAGGTTTCCATATTATTCGCAAATCCGAAAACATTATATGTAGCAAACAGAAGATTGCCGACCCATACTCTCGTTGCAACATCGGGGATATTATAAACGGGAAGCCAGCCGATAAGGATAACCATTATGCATTTGGGAATAACGTCGCAATAAAGAGAATACTTATATCTTCCGTATTTGGGAAGCAGCTTTTTACGCCAGAAAATATTTCTTGCGCCTACCCAGCCGGTGTAAAGGAAGTGCGTACCGAATGTTTTGAAACACGCAGCGGCGTTCATACCTTCAAAGCCGTTCAAGAGTCTTATAAAAGTTCCCGTCTGGTCAAAGAGCAGCGAATAATCAAACACAATGGTTGAAATTCCGAACAACATCATCAGTATATAGACGAGGTAAAACTTCTTTTCCGTCTTTTTCGGAAGAAAGCCGAGGTTGTCACATACAAGCCACCACATAAGAGCGGAAATATAGTTAAGCGGCATATTGAGAATACCGATAACTGAGAACGTAAGATAAGGGAGCTTGTAGTGGTGCATAATGAGATAGCAGGATGAGAAAAATCCTATGTATTCAAGCACCTTGGAGCCTGCGTAGTTGCTGCCGACGGCAAGAACAACATCTTTATACTCCTTGTAGGGTACGTATTTACCCTCTGCCGGAGTATCCCAATGAGTTTTGATTTCCGAAAACAGCCACTTTACTTTTCCAAGCAAAGCGTTCATTGAATCATTCCTCTCTTTTATGATTTATAATATTGTAACACAAAGCCAAATTTAATTCAATATAAAGAGTCTTTTAAAACTCAACGGTTTTGGTTTCGCCCGACTCAAAAGTCAGGGTTTCAGTTTTATCCGATATTCCGCAGGAAACCGTAATGGTCTGAGCAATGTCGGAAGTTATCGTCACCTTTGCCGTGCCGTCTGCAAGATTCCAGACTATTTCATCGGCAACAGCCCTTGTTCTCGCCCTCAAACCTGTTATCCTTCCGCTTTCAAAGCCCGATTTTGGAACAGAAGGAAGAATTTCTATTTTTCCCTCGTTTGAATAAAGCAGGCTCTCGTTGATTATGCCGAGATATCCTATCGCAAAATCGGTGCAATAACAGCTGCTTCGGTCATAGTCGTGATTAGTCATAAGAGAATCATAATAAATCCAATGATTCATAAGATTTACAAGCGCATCGGTAACGCTTGCCGAATCCTTGAGTCTTGCGGAGATGAGAGCTCTGTGAACGAGTGCATGGCTTGCTTCGTTTTCGCTCGCTCTGTTTGCAATTGCCTGAATACATGCAGCGG
>JAZNFD010000370.1:0-2755 GCA_045588975.1 Acutalibacteraceae bacterium
GGCTGCTCTTTTTTTATTGCGTTTTTATACATAATTATGCTACCTCCGTAGTGGCAGCACGGTTATCATACAATCCGGTTTTACCGCGCCGTCATATAATTTTCAACTTGTAATATTATCCTGCAAGAATTACGTCTGTCAGAATCTCTGAAAAATCTTTTCCGTCGCCGAATTCAACTTTAACAACAATATCGTCAACCTTGAAAAGATAGGGATTACCGACCTGCGCGATAAAATCGTCTGTACGGAGTTTTAAAGGCGTTTTTCGGTTTACCTTAACGTTTCTCAAATCAACAATTTCATCTGCATTACAAGCTGAAATATCAGCATTTCTGAGCACTTTGTAATCGATCAAATCAACATCACTCCTCATAGAGTGATTTTTGGAAAATTTTCTGTTTTCTATTCCGAAAACGTTTTTTGAATTGTAATTATCGGGCATAAAATCTGCTCCTTTCGGTTATTTTTACCTTAGTTATGACATTTTTAAAATGCAAAAATTTTTTCGCTATGGTTTTTTGACAGATTCTGTTAATTTTCGAAGATTTTTTTAAAATTTTTCTCCGTATGACTTTTTTTACAGTTATGACAGACTGCCCGAAAAACAATTCAAAATATTTAATTTATGTGTTCAAGTACGAAAAAATTGTTGTATCATTCCTCCAGTGACTCAATTTAAAAATGCTCGTTGCGAGCACCGCCAACTTCAGATATTTCCCATCATTTCCCAATTGTTTTGCTTTCTCACGATTCTTTCCTCTCAACACCCAGTAACCGGTTATTTCCTTTTTGTCAAAATAACGAGGTTTCCCCGTTTTCGGATTGATATTGTATTTGTTCCACCGTGCCAGAATTTCTTTTTCGAGTTGCTCGGCATATTCGGGGTTTTCACGGATTTTCTCAACTTGAATTTTGTAATACTCTTTTGCAGATTCGGCTCTGAGTTTGTGTAAATTCAGGTGATTTTTGAACATTTCAGGCGGAAACACAGGCTCATCGGGTCCGACGCGTTCAAAATATCGGCGTATAAACTCGACGTCTTCAGGTTTGTTCAATCTGTTTAGCGTATACTTACCTCCCTTTCCGCGAAGGACTTCAACACACCAATATCCCTCATCCTGCACAAAATTTTTCCCGGTTAATTTCTGAATCTCCCGTTTCCTGAGCCCGACTTTCAAATTGAAATCGACAAGTTCCCTCCACGCTTCGTGTGATAAATCGGATGATTTCTGAGGCGCAAAAGGTTCTTTTCTTCCCCTGGTATATTCGGCGGTATGCCGCACAGGTTTGTTAATATCCTTGAGTTTCACGCCGTCGAACGAGACCGCCACAGCCGCAAGATACGTATGGATTGTGCTGGCTGTGTACCCTTGTTTCTTTAAATCATCGCAGTACGCTTGTGCGACTTCCATTCTGCAACAAGAGTCATAATCTCTGCAGTTATATCTTTCTCTGCAAAATTGCACGTATTTATAACTGTGATGCAGAAACTGACGGTATGTTTTATGATTGGGGTAGTTTTTAGCTTTTAATTTCGCATCAACATCCTGCATAATCTGCTGCGTCACGCTTAACCGTCTTTTCCTCTTAACCAATCAATCTCCTCCTCGCTCATCTGCGTGCTGTGCCAGAATGCCGACAAACTGCAGTATTCAAACTCGTTATAAAAGATATCAATACTGTATTCTTCCTTGTCTATTGTGATTTTTTCGTATTTTTCTTCGTTGAAAGATTTCAATGCCGTACAGTTAAAAAACTTATCCCACACCGCATCTTCGCCGTCATCCGAATAATCGACGAAATAAAAATTTTCGTGGGTATAGTCGCTGTCGGGAGTATAGTCTTCATACACCCAATCCGAAAATTTCGTATATCCCGCCATATAAATTTTCGGTATTTTGTTTCGTTTGATATTTTCTCTTTTAACAAGCTCTTTCAGCTCATCTTCTCTGCACACATAAAAATGTTTACTCATAAAATCATTCCTTTTTATTATTCTGGTAAATTGTCTTGGCTCTGTTTTTCGATGTAATATCACACCCCCGAGCGACGGATCTGACGGGTTCGACACGCCCGTCACGATGATGCCCGATTGCATCAGCAATCCGTTTCGCCGCCGCAAAATCTGGTTACAATCGTTATTTGCAACGCTTGTAACCATTTTTGCGTGAATTCCTCACGCTCTTTTGCGGCAGCACTCCTTGCCTGAGTTTATGTTCTGTTCGGCTCACTCTCCCTGCGTCATTATTTGATACAGTTATGACAGATGCACCGACAAAACAATCTCATTTTTGACTTTTATCAATACTTCACAGCCACCGCAACACAGAATTTTCCATAGGCTTTGCCCGAATACAAAATGTAATCTAAATCAACATTACCCAAGGCTGTTGTAACCGTTTCTGTTAACGGTTCATCGCTGATACACATCAGATGCAGGGTGTACTTTTTCCCTTTGTCGCTGACTGACATTCCGGCAAATTCAAATCTATATTTTTTGATAAATTCATTGAATATTTGCTTTGATTTTACGGGTTCGATTCGGATTTTTATGCTCATCTTATCACCACCTTTTACTTGGTTATGACAGACGGCAACCAAAAAAGTGTGCAAAAATCACAAACCACCGGTTGAACCGGTGGTTTGACTAACCCCTAAAAGGGGTTGATGCAGGCTTAGCCCCTGGAAGGGGCGTTGAAGGTTTAGCAGCGCATTACAATCACTGGCAGCCGCTCACGAGCGGCTGTTTATTTTT
>JAZNFD010000371.1:0-8883 GCA_045588975.1 Acutalibacteraceae bacterium
AAAAAAATAAAACAGAGTCTGAATCGGACAAAAACAGAATATATCAGAACCCGGCTTGCAAAGTTGTTTACTTTGCAATCCGTTTTTTATTGTTGATAAAGTTGCTTGGGCACAAACGAAAAAACTATATCAATTTTTATGAGTCTTGTCAGAACGGCAGCGTATCATCCCAAAGACTGAGATAAAGCCTTTCTGCATATTCGTCATACTCCGAATCAAGGTCCTCATTATAAATGGTGTTGATGTCAAGTTCTTCGGTTTCGGGTTCGGTTTCCTTTTCTGTGGCAACTTTTTCTTTTAATTTGAGCCATAATTTATGCATGACTTTCTGGAATTTGACTGCGGGAATTTCAAAAATATTGCAGGATACACATCTGTTGAAGTGTATATAAGCCAAGGAGGTAAGCGAGTCAGAACAAACAGCCACACATAAAATTCCGATTAACAGGGCGGAAATTGTCAGCGCAACCTCATTGGAACAAAAAACAACTCCCGTGAATGCCGACACGCATACAACGATTGCAGCACTCAACACACAGAAAAGAAAATTATCGCTTGATTCTTCAGGTGGGATGTTACCGTTCTCCGCAGCATATTGATTGTTTTTGAGCTCGTTATTAAGGCAGACGCCTGCAGTTATTTCGAAAAGAGAGATATCGTTGGAGATATCCTCGATTCTGCCGTTTACAGACATTGTGTAAATGATCATGGAATCCACGGCAACCATAGTTTTCGGGTCATACTGCATATCAGCGATCATTCTGCCCAAAATTTCTTCTTCACTTTGATTTTCCAAGTCGTACGTAAGAATACCCTTTGTTTTTTCTGCAGCAGAGACAGTTCTTTGAATCAGCTTGCTGATCAGACCTTCGTCAGTTCCGTTTTGTGTGATTTTTTCAAGCTCCTCTTTCAACTTCCCCTCATCGGCAGAGCCGGTTTTTGCCGTTGATTCGATATTTTCAAAGACATAGCTTGAAACGCAGAGAGCCTGAGCCTTTTGTTCGGCGGGTAAGTCACTGAATGCAAGATTGAGCTTTTCATTAATAGTGCCCGGAGCATCCTTGAGGAGGTCGAGGATGCTGAAAAACATATCCGTTGTCTTGATAACATGCCGAGCCATAAGCTCTGCCTGTTCTTCGGATTTGCATTCCATGCTTTCAATATAGATTTTTTTGAGTATTTCCTCAGTAGTTGTATTTTCGTCAAACAGACTTAGTGCATAACTTCTTTTTCTGAGGAGCTCATCACGCTGTTCCTGCGTGAGTTGCGGCATAATTCTCACTCCTTTTCAACAGGTTAATATAACTGTAACTTTTTTACTGATATTAATCAACAGCTTGCCGGGAAACTTTCTGACACCCTTATTCACAGTCTTTCCGGAACTCGATTTCTTCAACCGTTGGAGCTATGGCGTTAATTCTTTCTTTTATTACCGTGAACATCTTTTTGTCATATTCGTCGGATATTTCGTTCGTTCTGTCAATATATTCGGATTTTGTACCCTTAACTACATACCCTTCCGCAGGGAAGAGGCAGTCGTCGCTTACGGGGACAAGATTTTTTCTCAACATTCTGATGTAACACGCTGCAATTTTATTAAGGTCAGACTCCGAACTGCATTGAGTCTGGAAAGTCGGGTCATCGATTACTGCGCTGAGTTTCTCAGACCATTGAGTTAAATTAAGCGGTTTTTTCAGTTCTTCGTTTTCAAAGGCATCCAATGCTTTAGATACAAGCTTTGCAATATCTGCGCCTGAAACAAATTTGATTTTTTCGCGTTTTGTCGGATTGTCATTTTCGTCATAGCTGTATAAGAAAAGCTTAACAATGCTATCAGGAACCATGGTTCTTTCTTCATCCAAAAAACATTCGTCGGCAAAAATTACAGGAGATATTTTCGCACCTCTTTCCTTTGCAATGTCTGTTCTTGTTTTTTCTGCACGCTTCATCTGTTCAGCAAAAATTTTTCTTATTTCATTTGAGGTTGGTAAAAACACTCCGTAGCGAACGTCCATACGAAGATTGCGCGAGAATTCGGGGGGAATGTTGCTTATGTCATTTGCTGTGCAGATAACGTAAGAAATCGAAACTTTCTCCTGTAACCAGACGAGAAAATCAGCGAACATTCTCTTGAACGTGCCTCCGCTTTCACGCGAAGAGGATGTGGCACCGCTCAGATTTTTTTCAACTTCATCAATCCAGACCACGCATGGGCTGGAGGCATCAATAAGTTTCATCGCTTTCCTGAGATTCCTCTCGGATTCTCCAACGAGACCGCCCATAAGCCTGCTGAAAGAGAGGCGTATCATAGGAAGATTCAGTTCGCGATGAATAAGTCGGGCAGCCTCAGACTTACCGGTTCCGGGAGGACCCACCAATAAACAGCCCTTTGCCGGAAGAGTACCGTGATATAATTCGTGTTCAGCCGAATTTTCGCCGATTTTCTTTTTGATTGCTTTCGTCTTGGCAACGAAAGTCTCCATTCCGGCAATTTTATCGTCTTCTTTTTTGTTTGCAGGGTCATCTTCATTTATATCTTCAGAAAAAAGCTCCAGAAGACCGCCGTAATGCTTGAGATTCTGATTTTTGGTTTCCACAATCAGTCTTATGCATTCATTCGTATTACGCATCAGAGGGGCTCCGTCTTCAAGCTTGAGCCTGAGCATCTTTTTGATACAGAATTCTGCCTGTATATAAGTAAATCCTCGCATCATGTAAGCGATTCTGTGTACATCCTTCTCTTCGGGAGCGTGCTCGGGATCACCGTATTTATCATTGATTTCACGTATAAGTTCACGGATTTCTTTGACATCGGGATAATCGGGGGTGATAATCTCAGCATAGCCTTTCAGATCTTCTTCAAGAAGCGCCGGATTGCCGTAGAGAATTACGCAGCTGCTTCTTATCGGTGAATTATCGTCAAATTCCGATCCGACGTAGGCATTGACAAATGCTCTGAGCATATATATATCTTTCTCGCAGGCTCTTCCTTTGACGGGTTCGGCAACGAGATGAAGCAAAAACATCCCTGCTTCAATTCTGTTATCGTAGGGGGTGCCGGCGGCACCTTTTTCGACAAGAGCCAGGAGGGAATTGAATTGCGTAAAAAAATTCCGACATAAGGAAAGATCCTTTTCGGTTGCTTTTATGTAGCTGCCATAGTATAAATCAGCTCTTTCTTTGCTGGGAAATGATTTGAGTTTTAAGTCAACAAAGTCACAGCGGCCTGCCACACGGTAGGCCAGTTCAATTTCATCTGTATCTATAAAAATGATTGGCTTTTTAGAGTCATAAGCGTCTTTTACCTGACGGCAGATTTTATCAATAACCGCCTTATCTTTTGCCATTTTTATGCCCCCTTAATAAGTAATCCTTGATTGTTGCATAGCGTTTGGTTTTATCTGTTGCGGTATGCTTTTCGTGTATAGTTCCGTTAGGGCTGAGGTATATATAATGGTTATCGAAGTAGATTTCCGCAGCCTCTTGTCCACCAATGCAGTCACTTCTGTCGAGGTATTTTGAATCGTCAATTATTCCCTTATTGTCTTTATTCAGTCTTACCGTCAGATAACTTCCTTCGAACTGCTCAGCGCAGGAAAGAATACTGCCGTCCTGTTCGCAGACAGGCTCGGGGCGGGGATGAACAAGCACGGGATACTCCCCGACTGTGTTTACAAACACAAGCTCAAACGGGTTTAATGTTATTATCGAGGGTGCACCGTCGGCTTCATCGTAAATATGCAACGTAACATTCACATCCGTTTTGCCGTATATGTGTTTTTTTGCGGTCAGTTTCCTGTGAGTTATGGTCGCGCCTTTTTTTAGTTGCTCTGTTGCTTCGCTGCATTTGAGATGTATTTCATACGGCTCTTTCCTTGCAGGAAGTTCAACATTGAAATCAGCGGCAGTAAATGCGATTTCTTTTGGTTTTTCCTGTTCGGGTTCAGGTTTTCCCAGATATGCCAGTTCTGCCTGTGCCGAGGTGATTTCAAACTCCTTTTCGTAAGGTGAATGCTGTGCAAGAGCATAAGCTGCCGTCAACAGACAGAAAAGCTTTGCTTTTTCGATATCTTCCAATGTTGTTTCATTCGCAATTTCCCATGTTTTTTTAACCAACACATCAAGCTTTTCTTCTTCCATAAGTTTTTTAAGCTCTCTCTTTTTTTTGTCGGTAAATGTAGGGAAACTCACTCTTGACGGCGTCAGATAAGCTGACGGGGTGCGAAGAAAGAGAGAAAGCTCGGGCGGGGCGGAAAACAAAACACGGAAGAACATCTCCGTATGGTATTCTGTCAGGATTGATATATGCCGCATTTTGTTCAGAAAGAATCCGCCTGCAATAACTCTGTTGCGGAGCACATCATTTGCGGAAAAATTATCCTTATAATCAATAACTCCTCTGATTATTTTTTTATTCATTACTAACTGTTGCATTATATTGTCTCCTATTTTCAGAGAGCTTTGGGCTCGTTATCATATACATAAAACAGAATTTTTCCCAAAATAGCCTCAGCTATAGTTTTGAAATAGTTTGTTATTTCTTCTTTGAAAAAGGATTCCTTCTCAAGCTCTTTACTTACACCGTCAATTAAAGAATTCAATATGCGTTCATCATCTGTTTTGGTCAATGAATCAGCCAATTTGTCCGACGAAATTCCACCTGTAATATCTATAGCTTTAACTGTCAGCTTGTCGGTTAGCCGTGAAAATTTTTTCTTGTCAATTAAAAATGCTCCGACAAAAGCAAATAACGGTGAATTTAAAAATATGCCTACGATTATACCGACTATCACAGAGCTTATACAAAACGCAAAACCGTTCAGTATCTTGTTTGAAAGCAGTGTGGTCATAACCGCAGATGTGTCTATCATATCAGAACCGTTTTTACCCTTTCCCCAACCCGGATTAGTATCAAGCAATTTGGGAGAGAAAGCAAAAGATGTTCCGTATACCGTTTTTGATATTTCATCAGCTTTTGACTTCATTCCTTCGATGAATCTATTTGATTCTTCAACAACAGCTTCGGAGAGCATTGCTTTCAGCTTTTCAGGATCATTAAAGATAAGCTCAGGATTTTTCTTCATCTCTTCTTCAACAATTTTTATCAGATCTTCGGTTTTTATTTTTCCTTTTTGATTTGTATAAGGCTCGACGATATTTTTGAATTCGGCGAGAAACTCCTTAACTGTTTTTTCGGAAATTCTTTTGATGATCTCTGAGTAGGCCTCTTTGGATGCCTTTTCTGCATCGGAGCGGTAACTGTCAAGAGATGAGATACCAATCATTTCGTTTTCTTTCATCAGACAAAGTCCTCGGGAAACACAAAAAGACGGATCTTCTTTAGAAATTAAATGAGTACGGGCTTTTGCGCTGTTTTCGTCGCCGTTTTCGTTCATGCTATCGGTTTTAAAAATCTCATTCACTATCTCACAGAACTCGGTAACATTTCCAGTACCGCCTGAAATAAGAACATTTTCACAGCCATAGTGTTTCACGGATTCATGGCAGGAACGGACAAACGTTTTGCATTTCTCAAGTAAGATTTGACCGGGATGGTCTTCACTTTTGCCTTTACCCCAAACTTCTTCGTCCATAAATTTTTTATCAAAATAGAAATGTTCTGCAAAATCTCGGATTATTTGCTGATAATCGGGGTGGTTATAATAATTTTCTTTTATTTTTCGTGCGATTATAAGGTATTCTTCGCCGCTGTCGGCTATCTCACATTTGCTCATGCCTGTTTTAGCGAGTGCCGCATCCAGAATAAGCTTATCAATATCACAACCGCCTATCTCGTAAATACTGTGAGTTATAACGATACCGCCGGGGAGGATAAATGTGAAATCAACGGAAAGACTGCCAAAATCGAAAATGGCAATTCCTTTTGATATATCAACTATGTTCACGGTCGATTCTTCCGAGGGGTTAACCACCATACCCGTCATAAGGCTTGCCGTAGATTCGGGAACAACAGCTACGTGAGGATTTCCGGTCGCTTCTTTTATGAGTTCTCTGAATTCCTCCTGAGCTTTCGGGTTAAGCCACTTGTCGGAAGCGGGACATCCTGCACAAACAAGCAGTTTCCCGTCTTTACATGCTTGATCAAGACTGCGGACTACATCGGTTTTGTCGTTAAATATGGAGTTGAAAACCTCTTTGAAGAATTCAAACATCAGCTCTCTGTAAGTAAATTCCGTTCCTTTGTTATCGGACCAGTTTCCTGCATTTTTTCTGTCAGCCATTTTATCTCCGGGATGAATTTTAAAATGCTGATAAAACCGGGGACAAAACTGTGCTTCTTTACCGATAAATGTTTTCCCGTCTTTAAAACCAATAATTGTAGGAATAACCTGAGATTCTTTTGTTATGTTCAGTCTGTATTCTTTATAGTCATTCTTATCCCCCACAAGTTCCCTGATAATAGCGTAGGCAGTTGTATCTCCGTCACCAAAATCTATAGCCAACACAGCAGTAAACAGCAGTTCTTTTTTTTCATCATCACGCATTCCTTCAAGAAAATTATAAAAAGCATCTTTTTCAAATTTCTGCGTCATGAACCAATAATTTTTTGTTATACGGACTGCTTCATCCGGCTTCTTATCGGCTTCTGCATTTGATTTTACAAGTTCTTTGGTTGACATATTATCACACCTTCACATTGATGTATGTACCCGTTTCGTTTTGTTATATATTCCGATCACAAGAGAAATTCTCGAAATCTCCGTATTCTTTTATGTACTTGAAATTGTACGGATTTTTGAATTTGCGATAAGTGGGGCGTATCCTGGGGGAGAGATACTCCATTATGAGTGCAACATAGAACGGATGCCTGGCATCATAGCTCTTATAGCAGGGAAGGGATCCCCCCTCTTTTCTCCACTCGCTATGCTTCTTTTCGAGGATCTCATAGCCTGTGGTGATAGCGGTCAGAAAAGCAAGATCCGAAATCATCGTAAAACTGCGTTCTGCTTTTTTCAAGAATTCTTGGGCTTCGCTTTCTCCCATTCTGAAAGCCACAATCATCTTAAATAATTGATACTGTTTGATTTTTTGGGTAGCCGTCGACGAGGTTCTTGCCTTTCCTGACGTAGTCAGATTGAATTTTTGAAATGTATCATAGCTTATGTCAACACTTTCACAGAAACCTCGAAACTTATCAGGTGTTGTTATCGGAGGATTAACTCTCCCTATCAGCTCAGCTACAGCATCACATACCGCTTTACCGGGCGTAAAATTCTCCGGTATATTATAACTCAGCAGTTCAGCCTTTTGTTCTTTATCAAGACCGAGTTTGTCGGCTATATATTCAACAGTTTCGTTCTTGGTGTAATTTGCTCCATTAGCGAATTTCCACCATGCCGATTTTACAAAAGAAATTTCTTCCCCCGTATCAGTTATGCCGCCTTCGCAAAGTTCCTTCTGAAAAGCCAGAATTTCTTTTTCCATCAAGGTTTCTTTTAAACATTCGCATGCATTCTTTGCGGCATTCTCGGTAGGTGCAACCGTATTAAACAAAAATTCTTTTGCAGTCTGAGTTGCTTCCCTGTCGGTCAGATTATCTGCAAGGCTGGTAGCATCATCCTTGTTAAGATTCAGATGTTCTTTGCTTCTGAAAATTTCGATCATTTTTTCACGGGGATTTTCGGAATCAATTGATTTCTCAAGTTCCTCCGCTGCTTTTTCTACACGATCTTCTACCCGAAGCTTTAATTTCTCTACGACGTAATTATAGCATTTTAACCTGACCTCCCTTTTTTGGGGGTCGGAAAGATGCTTATTCATAGTTCCCTCAAGTTCTGTCAGCTGACCCTCAGTGAAAGTCAGATTTGTGAGTGCTTTCAGCTTTTCTTGATCCTCTTCTTCTTTTGTAAGCTTTTTTTCTTCAACCATAACAAGGACTCCTTTTCCTGAGTGTTCTTGTGTTCGCCTTATTATAATTATAATGAATCGACATTGCTTTTTCAACATATTTCTCAATAATAAATAATATCGGAAATTCAGCTATGATTGATTACCTGAGATTTTTTACATATTGACATATGTGGAGAAGAAACATTCGTCCCATCTGTCCGAGTCGTAAGTGTACGTCTGTTTCTCTTCGAGTCCCATGGCTTCTTTTGCTTTACGGTAACTTTTGCGTAAGCCTTTGGTATTTTTAGTGGTTGCACGGTGATACTGCTTTATCGCACAGATAATCAGGACGGGAATACAGAAAATTCCTGTGGGAATACTTGAAACAAAGATTACAAAATCTGAAAGCACAGAGAGAAACTCAGATTCATTGTCAACCCTTTTACCGTATAACAACGATTCTTCAAGAATCGGATAATCCTTATTACCGCAGAATTTAAACGTCGCTTCCGGTATGGTTTCAAAATACTTTTCCTTAATGGCAAATGCAGTCAATATGCATTTCAGTTTGAACTCGGTCTTATACGGATAATGGTAAGGGATGTGTCTGTCAGGATTTTTAAGCTCTTCTGAGAATGCCGCCTGAAGTTCGTCATCATTTAAAGCATATGACTTCGCACGTTCAAAGCAAAGAACCGACCACATACATCCTTCTATAATTTCAGCTCTTGTTTTTTCGTCATAATCATCAAAGATCTTTTCTAATAATTCCCATGCACTCATTTCCATACCATAAAAATCGTAAAGAAACTTATAGAACTCTAAATTAAATTTATCTTTCATAGACACACCCCTTTGCTTTATTGCTGTTTCATTGTAACACTTACCTATAGAAAAATCATGGGCTCCGCAGGAAAAAATACGGTTACCCTTTTTCACTCTGAACCAAGCTCAAATGTGCCGCCGGATGCCTTTGCACATACCGACGGCACGCCATTTCGATTAAAACGGACATTCGTATGTAACTTCTCT
>JAZNFD010000372.1:0-2888 GCA_045588975.1 Acutalibacteraceae bacterium
GTTATTTTTGCAGTAACGGCTTTAAGAAATGACGGGACATTCCGAAAAGGAGATTCTCATTTTGATAATCTTGAAAGAAGAAAATTTGATTATGAATTTTCCGATCATGCAATAAAGAATATGAATCCGAGCAAAACAGAGCGTCTGCTCGACAAATTCATCGACAGAACATATTCGATAACTGTTAAAATCGGTGAGTTCCATAACAAATATGCCTTCGATGAACTTTACTATATCATCAGAAAACTCATCGGACAAAAAGCATATAAAAAATATGCCGATAATCTTGTGAAGAGCCGTAAAATTAAATATAAAGGAGAAAATTATTGATGAAAAAGAATATTCAGAAACTTGTTTCGGTTATACTCGCAGCAGTCATTATGCTTACGGGTACAGCCTTTGCAACCGCATCGGACGGCGAAGCGATGGATAACAGCGGGATTATGTTCTGCACCAACGCGATCAACGGTTTGCTCAATGCTGTTTTTAAAGGCTTTGGCGCACTTTTTCCGAAGGATTTTATAAGCATTGATGAATATGAAAGCAAAAATTTCTATGAGGGCACCGCAGATTTCCTTGATGATCCTGCGGAAAATTCCAAATGGCATCTCGGCTTCGGCAAAGCAAGCATGGTTCCCGAAAATCTTAAAGACGGCTCAAAGGAATACTATACAGGCGGCTATTTCACCCAGAAAATCAACGGCATTTATGACGACCAGGGTGCAAATGCAATAGCAATCAGCGATAACTCGGGAAGAGGCACGGTTGTTATGGCCTCGATTGACGGAATAGGTGTCTGCAATGCGGATATACGCAAAATCCGTGCAGAAGCGGAGCGAAAGCTTGAAGACAGCGGCATAACAAATGATATTGTTGCAATCAACATCAACAGCACTCATTGCCATACTGTTATTGATACTCAGGGCTTCGGACTTGAACCCCTTATCAAATCCATTTTCCGGAATCTTTTCTCATTCCTTCCTTTTGTTGAAAAAGCAAGAAGCATTGACCCCGAATTCTATGAGCTTATGATTGACGGTGCATCCGATGCGATTGTTGAAGCATATAAAAACAAAGAACCGGGCGAGCTTTATTATTTCGAAACCGCAGGCATCGGAAAAAGCGAAAGAAACAACAACTATATGGACGATGAATACGGCTACATATTCAACAAAAGATATGATATGGAGGGCTATCAGCACGTAATCGCTTGCTTCAAATTCGTGCCCGATAACACAGCCTCCGCTCCCACCGTATTTGCAAATGTCGGCGGACATCCCACAACAATCAACAGAGAAACAAAGCTTCTTTCTGCCGATTATCCCAACTACATTGAATACAAGATGAATGCTGCAGGTATGAACTTTATGTTCATCCAGGGCGCACAGTCTCCCATTTCGGTTAATGCGGGCGGTGTTCAGACTCAGGAAATTCTTGATGAAATCAATAAAGAAATCGAAGCTGATCCTATAACAAAGGATTACGAGCAGGCAAAAAAACTCGGCTATGAATTTGCAAGAATCATTATCGATGCGGAAAAAGATGCAAAACGCGTTGAGCCGATGATTAATGTGAAAATGGCAGAGGTTGCCGTTCCCCTGGAATACGGTCTTATGGAACTCGGTGCCGTATCAGGTCTTCTCGGTATGACAACCGTACGCGATAAGTCCGCACCTGCAGGATATTCGATTATTTCTGAGGTCGGCTATCTCGAAATCGGTAAAGATATTGTTATGCTCACCGTTCCTGGCGAGCTTGTTCCCCAGCTTGTTTACGGCAATGTTGTTGATAAAACCCAGTCATACACGGGTACAGACTGGAATTATGAATACACCGCAGATATTGTAGGTGAAGGCAAAACCGTGCTTGTAATGGGTCTTTGCAACGATGCAATAGGCTACATTGTTCCCGATAATGACTATGCACCGTTTATCGCAGATTCTCTCTGGAACACAGAGCTTGGCGAAAAGCTTTTCGGCAAGGCTCAGAGACACTATGAAGAAATGCTGTCAACAGGCAGCAAGGCAGGCTCAACTGTTATAGGTGCACTCAATTCGGTTGTTGAAAATTATAACTAAGGGAGTGAAATAATGTCGGCAAACAATGACTTTCAGTCAAATGCAAAAGCATTTGAAGAACTCCGACGTATGCAGGAACAGAAGAAAGAAAAATCCATAGCGCAAAAAACACAGGACAGACGCTACGTAGGCACAAAAGAATCCGTCGGATTTATCATCTGGGATGCGGCGCAGAGCTTCAATATCAACATCTTTTCAAACCGATTCATCACGAGCATTGTAGGTGTTGATCTTGGTTTGCAGACTATAGTAAACACCGTCAACAGCGTATGGGATATCGTAAACGATATCTTGTTCGGTGCGGTTGTTGATAAAACACGAACCCGATGGGGCAAGTTCAGACCTTACCTTCTTTTTCTTGCCATTCCCGGATGTATACTGACCTGCCTGTATTGGCTTATGCCGCATCTTTTTGAAGGCACAACCTCCACCGATATTACCAAAATGATATTCTACTTGCTTCTTACGGTTGCAAGAGAGGGTGTTACCACATTCCAGACCATTTCAAGAACGGGTCTTATGTCTACAATCACTCCGCATCCGAATGACAGAACAAGGCTGATCACTCTTGCAAACTTTGCCTCGGGATTCTTCGGAGAAAAACTCCCCGAGCAGGCTGTCACAATTCTTATTGACGTGCTCAGAAGTATGTATCTTCACGATTCTGGCAAACTCGCTCAGGCATATACAAACCTCTTTGTGGGTATGGGCGTTTTCACAACCGTTGCATCGAGTGCATCGTCATTCTGGTTCTTCTATAATACGGAAGAAAGAGTTATGCAGTCCATAAAATCTCCCGGTGTTCTTATG
>JAZNFD010000373.1:0-2764 GCA_045588975.1 Acutalibacteraceae bacterium
AGAAGCGGAAACTACTTCAAATACTGGCAATGCTATAACCGCAGGCAAAACGGAAAGACAAAGCATATTGATTCCGTGACAGGCAAAGAAGTCGGCTGCTCGATAGACCATATTGCTCATGATGACCTGAAAAACATTATGACAAGCGTTATCGAAATGATGACCGCCGATAAAAGCAGATTCCTTTCATTGCTTAAAAAACAGCTTGAAGAAGTGTTTTTGCAAAGTGACAACAATGATTTTGAGCGTAAGAAAGAGCAGTTCGACAAGAAAACCGAACGCAGAAAAGCACTTGTGGATTTGTATCTCGACAAGTGCATAACAAGAGAAGAATTCAAAGAAATGTCTGTTCAGCTTGACGGTGAAATTGAAAGCCTTAAAACCGAGCTTCAGAGCTGTGTTGCCAACACACTTGACCGTGAGAAAAAGGATGAAATAATCGCCGAGTGCGTTGCGTTTGCAAAAGCAATACTCACTTCAGGTGAGAACAACGATGAGTTCATAAAACAGATTCTTGAGTCGATGACCGTATCAAAAGACAATATAATAACAGTAAAATTAAACCTGCTTCCGTTCAAATGGAAATTCGCATTATCTTCCGTTGTAACGGCGGCAGGTTCTTCTTTTTATCTGAAAGCTGAACAATGTGTGGAGGAAATGTCCGAGAATGAAGGTGAAAATGCTCAAAGAGACCATAGTACAACTGATGTACCGATGTCCGTAAGGAGACCTTTAAGTTCATCATAAGGCATCGCAAATCTCTGGCTGAGATAGCGCAGTGATGCACCCAGTTCACCGTCGGGGCCGCCGTACTGACTGATTATTATCTGCGCATACTTCGGGTTGGGGTTCTTGATTTTTATGGGATATTGCAGTTTCTTTTCATACACAAACATCAGCAGTCACACTCCTCAATTTCCCAGGGCCAGGGACCTTTGAGCCACTGCACACCTTGTGCCTTTGCGGCTGTAAGCGGGCAGAAATTCTCCTCAAACTCATTTCGGAGCGCCTTGTATTTTACCTCTGCCTTGTTATGTGCCTCTACCATCTGTAAATCCAAGGGATGAGTGTCAAGATAAAGATGGATTTCCCAGAGCTTGAACTGTGCGGCGCCGAGATTTCTGAGCATTGCTTCTCTTTTACTCATCTGCAACACTTCCCTGCAAAAGGCTTATTAAGAACGCAGAAAAGGGTTCCGCATTCAAAAGCCTTTGTTTCGTCAAACATAGCCGTGTCGGTCTGCATCGGGACATAGAGCATTGCAACGGTATAGTTTGCGGGCAGAGGAGTGATTGAGCAAGGGCAGGCTTCGTGTTTGTGAACCTGCCTCTGCGGATATCTGTATCCGCCGTATTCATTCATTACAATCATTCCTTTCCGAGGTTTGACCTCGGTATATTATATGCATCCGCTTTTATTTTGACAGTTTGACAATATAAATCCGATACTGTATAATTAATTTATCGGGAGGTGCAGATATGGAAAATCAAGAAAGAAGACGTCGGTTTATCCCCTGTTCACTATATTGTACCGCTAAAATTGAATCCTGGCTTGAAGAAATGGCTGCCGAAGGCTATGTTTTTTACAAATTTTCCAAATTTGATTATGCTGTTTTTACCAGAGATAAACCGCAGAAAATAAAATACCGTCTTTGTATAAAAGGCAGTAACAAACACGAAGCCGAAATTCAGAAGCTGATGCGGAAATACGGTTGGGAAAGAGCGGCTGAAATAAAAAATCTGATTGTTTTTTCGTCACAAAATCCTCAGCCGTTTGAAGCCGATGATGAGCGTGAATTATCGGAGATTCGTGACAAAGCAATAAAATACCGTTCAACGCAGAATCTCATTTCCGTTATACCAACCCTGCCGATAATTGCAACGTATATATTTTTCAAGGACATTGCAATTGATGCGGTTAACTTCGGAATCGGAGCTTTACTCGCACCGATATCGATAATATTCTTTTTGATTGCGTGGAATATAATGGAAATAATCGATATCAGGACTTACAAAAAACACATCAGCGATAAGAACTCATATATCAAAAACACAGGCAAGATTAATCTTGTTATGTATACAGCAAAATACATATCGGTTGCATCAATACTTTTATCGTTTATATTTCTGCTTATTTCGCCCTCACCAGAAGCAAGCAGCGATATCTGGTACAGCAATTCCGACAAGAGTGAAAATCCGCCTTTTGCAACGGTTGAAGATTTCGTGAACGGAAATGCAACAAAAAAAGGTGATCCGGAAACAGACCCGGGAGCTTTATACAGCAAATGGAGCAATGCGGTTTCAAAGCTCAACTATTTCTGGCGGGAAGATAATGATTTTCTTCATACTGATGGTACAACCGAAAGAATACAGCTTAATGTTGACTATCACGATACATTCAGTCCCCTTCTGGCAAAATGGCTCATATGGGATTACTATTGGAAGGACAAATCAATAAAAATCACATCCGATGTCAAAAAAATTTCGGGATATGATATTGATTACGGGTTGACTTACCGTAATTGGGGTTACCTTGTGGTTATTGCACAGAAAGACAATAAGCTTATAAAAGCGGAATTCGAATCGGTCAGAACCACCAAGGATGAGCCGATCAAAACAATAGAAAGTATTACAGACGAAGAAGCGATTAACATTATATGCAGTAATTTTTAAAATCACAAACCAACGGTTGAACCGGTGGTTTGACTAACCCCTAAAAGGGGTTGATGCAGGCTTAGCCCCTGGAAGGGGCGTTGAAGGTTTAG
>JAZNFD010000374.1:0-3361 GCA_045588975.1 Acutalibacteraceae bacterium
TTTTGTGCGTTTTAATGATAAACTCATTTTGGAAGTGATGAAAATGACAATCAGACCCTATGAAATCAAAGACAAAGAAAACGTGCGTTTTGTGTGCCTTAACAGCGACGGACCTTGCAAAAGCTCAAAACGCGGAATTAATTTTGCACTTGCGGTTTATTGCGACTATTATATTGAAAACGAGCCCGAAAATTGTTTTGTTGCGACTGATGAAAACGATAAGGCTATAGGTTATATTATCTGCACGGAAAATTTTGATATATTCAAAGAAAAATACATAAGTACTTATTATCAAAAAATAAAAAAATGGGAATACCGCCGCAGAAAATCGGCACTCCGTGCTATTGAATCTCAAGAAAAATACAAAGAAGATTATCCTGCACATCTTCACATCGATATTCTGCCAGAATATCAGCGTAAAGGTCTCGGCAAAAAGCTGATGGATGCGCTGTGCGACAATCTGTGCAAAAAGAATGTCAAAGGTGTTATGTTCACCGTATGGCACAAGAATTACAATGCAATAAAATTCTATGAAAAATACGGCTTTGAACTCATTGAAACAAAGGAAACAACGCATGTTTACGGATTAAAGCTTAAATAAAAAATTACCGACAAATCTCAATAATGAGGTTTGTCGGTTTTTTATTATCACTCAACTGCAGAGCGGATGCTCCAATTATTGTTTTCAAGAAGCTTTTCCGCTTTTTCGGATGTACAACCGAGGATTTCAGTAACAATTCCGATCATTCTTCTGCGCAGTTTCTTGTTTGTGGGTCTGAGATTAATCATCATATTTTCATAAACGCAGCCGCATTTTACCATCGATGCGGTTGAAATCATATTCAGAATAATTTTTTGTGCAGTTCCCGCCTTCATTCGGGTTGAGCCCGTGATAACCTCGGGTCCCGTATCTGCACAGATATCAATATCCGCAACCTTTCCGAGTTCCGAATCGGGATTGTTTGTGATTGAAAAAGCTTTTGCACCAATACTCTTTGCATAATTTACGGCAGAAATAACATAAGCCGCCGAACCCGAAGCGGAAATTCCGATTAAAATATCTTTATCGCACAAATCACGGTTTTTCAGATCTTCAATGCCGGCCTCGGGATTATCTTCCGCATTCTCCGCCGCTTTGAACATACATCTTTCTCCTCCTGCAATGATGCCGTTGAAAAGGTCATAAGGCACTCCGAAGGTGGGAGGACATTCAGCCGCATCGCAAACGGCAAGTCTGCCCGAAGTTCCGCTTCCGATATAAAAAATCCTGCCGCCCGAGTTTATTGCATCGGCAACCGCATCACACACAACTGCAATCTGCGGCAAAGCGGCTTCAACGGCAACGGTTACCTTGGCATTTTCATTGTTGATTATTTCAAGCATTTCAAGTGTCGGCATCTTGTCTATGCCGTATGTATCGGGATTTCTCATTTCTGTTTTAAGCATTTTTACACAACCCTTTAGCAAGTGAAACCGCACCGTTTACCATAGGTTCGTCCGAGAAAATAACGGGGAATTCACTTTCGATATATTTCATAAGGAACGGATATAATATTTCTTTTTGCTTGCATAGTCCGCCGCAAACAATAATTTTATCATCAGTGTTTTTCTTTGCACCGTTGATAATTTTTGCCGCTTCAAAAGCATTGCGGTCAATGATTGCCTTTGCAACGTCATCACCGAGATTATATGCTTCAAAAACAACGGGTGCAAATGATGCAACAAGTGACGCACCGCCGTTGTATATTTCAGTAACGGAATCTTCAAGCTTTTTACCGAGTTTGTTTTCAACAAGCTTCAGAATTGTTTCGCTTCCGCCTCTGCCGTCAAGAAACTCAAAAGCCGAATTGAGTGCATCAGAACCGAAGTGAAATCCGCTTCCGCCTTTGTCAATCATATAACCGCGACCGCCCGTGCGGCGAAGTTTTTCACCCGAACGGGCATAAGCAACAATGCCCGTTCCCATAATCACGGCTGTTCCGTTTTTGCCTTTTAACGCAACCTCAAGCACAAGGTCAATATCGCTTCCGCAGTCAAACGAAGCAAAACCGAAACCTGACAGAAAATCAGAGATAAGTTCTTGAATATTGCCTGTTTTACAGCCTGCAATACCTGCAAAAACAGATATTTCGGCAATGCTCAGCTCTTGGCATATTTTTGTTATGCCTTCGTTGAGAATGGCAAAGGTGTTTTCAACGCCGAGATTTACGGGATTTGAACCGCCGAGAATAATTCTTTTTATTTCATTTCCGTCTGAATCGGTAAGCAGAAATTCTGTTTTTGTTCCTCCGCCGTCAATGCCAAGCGAATATTTAATGTTATTATTCATTGATTTCCTCTTTTACTCAGTCAGCATAAATTCATTTAAAAATTATATCACGCATGAATGATTAATTCAATATTATCTGTAAAAAGAAAAATCACAGACTATCTGACGGTAATCTGTGATTATTGGTTGCGTAGACGGAACTTGAACCCGCGACTGACGGGTTCGAGTTGAAGAGTCGGCTTTTTCACGGCAAAAACTGCAGAATTCTATGTAAAAACCACCTGAAAATCGCAATTTCGGCGATAATATCAGGTGGTTCGTTCATTTTCGGGTGTACCGTTAAAATCAAATATTGAAAAAAGTTGACACAGTATATTGGTTGAAGTATAATTGTTGCATATGAAACTGTTGCGTATGCAACTGATACGGAGGTCACTATGCCGAAAATAATGAAAAAGCTGAACAGTATAAGCCGTTGTCAGGCCACATACAGAAATGCGAAATTTTCTTCAGACGGAATATGCGCAAGCCACCACGCATTTATACTGATTATTTCCAAAAATGCGGGATGTTCGCAGGAGGATATTACCCGGGAAATCTGCCTTAACAAAAGCACGGTGGCAAGAACGCTCAATCACCTTGAAAGTTACGGATATATAACAAGAACCGCAAACCCCGAAGACAAGCGTCAGATTCTCGTTTATCCGACGGAAAAAATGCTTGGAATTCTGCCCCGTGTCAGAGCTGTTTCAAGAGAATGGAACAACTGTGTTACAGAAGGAATATCCGACGATGAACTTGAGATTTTTCACTCGGTTTTAAATCGTATGGAAGATAAAGCAAAGCGGATAATTCAGGAGTTGTAAAGAAATGAGAAGAATATTTTTATATCTCAGACCGTTCAGGCTTCGGATGCTTATCGGTTTCATAATCAAAGTAACGGGTACTATGGCGGAGTTAGTCCTGCCGTATATTCTGACCTATTTACTCGAAAATGTCATAACAGAGCTGAATGTCGGAAAAGTTATTGCTTACGGCGGAATTATGATGTTTTTTGCTGTTGTTGCATGTCTCGGAAACATTATTGCAAAC
>JAZNFD010000375.1:0-2815 GCA_045588975.1 Acutalibacteraceae bacterium
TGTTCTATTTTATTTTCGGCATCGGCATCGGTATCCAGGAGCTTTCAAACTCTCACTTCAATGTCGAATTCCTCGACTATCTTGAGTGGCAGTGCGGCGAAAGAATGGAAGCAATCCACGGTATCGTTCCCGGCTGGATCAACTCAGCCTGCAACTACGCCAAGGAACTTGCCATTCCCTTTATGATTGCTTGGGCAGGCTATATGTCTTCGGCTGAGGGCGACCTCGTTAAGACAATGCAGGCTCAGCCTACATACCTTGATACCTGTCTTAAGATTCTTGCATTCCTGCTCTTTGGTTATACATTAGCAAATGTTCTTAAGGCACTCATTCTTAAATTCTTCTATGATGTTGAGGGCGAAAAGAAAGAACAGATGTACCGTGAACTTGATGTTATCAGAGCTGAAAGACACGAAGAAAACGAGTCGATTGCAACAGCTCAAGATAAGATGAGATAAATATAAAAAAATAACCAAACAAACTCAATCCCGATAAATGTATTTTTATTAATGATTCTGTTGCAAATATCAAAGGCGCAAAAGAGCTCGGTATTCACGGGATTGTTTATACGGATATTGAGAGTTTGAGGAATGAGTTTGAAAGGATTTTGTGATGATATGGAATTTGTATGGAATGATTATAACGAAATCCATTTGAAATCAATAGAAAAATTGCTTGACAAAGCTGCTCGAAGAAGCACCGGTATGGATGACGGATTTAAAGAATATTATGATTATTGGATAAACGAACCTGAAACAAAATACGGTGAGAATTTTTGGGTAAAGGTTATTTCAGTTGATTCAAAAATAATCGGAATTATGGTTATTGGATATGCAGAAGAATCTTTTTTAATCAGTGAATATGTGATTGCTCCAAAAATGAGAGGTAAGGGCATAGGAACTAAAGTACTTAAAGAACTTTTGAATGAAAGCCAAGCTGTAATAGGCAAGAAAATTCATAGAGCAGAAGCGGTTATATATCCGAGCAATATTGCATCACAAAAAGCTTTTGAAAAAGCAGGTTTTAAATATTATCACACCCACGAAGATGGTGATGCAATGGAGTATATTTATGAACAAAGAATTTGATAGTATATTGAAGGAACGTTTCAGCACTGACTCACTTGTTTCAGTCGCAACAGTTGATGAAACGGGAAAACCGTGGGTCAGAATTGTTGATGCTATTTATATTGACGGAGCTTTTTATACAATTACTAATGCTGCAACCAATAAGATGAAGCATATTAACGGAAATCCTATTGTTGGTATTTGCGGTGAATGGTTTTCAGGGCACGGCAAGGCTGAAAGTTTAGGCTATATCCGCAAAGAAGAAAATAAAGATTTGGCTGACAAGTTGAGGAATGCATTTGCGTCTTGGTATGATAACGGTCATACCGATGAAAGCGATGTTAATACCTTGATTCTGAAAATTACTGTTACAGACGGTATCATTTACAAAGACGGAAAAAGATTTGAGTTTTAAAACGGAGATTTGTTTATGAACCTCTATAAAGAAAGTGAAATGTTTAACCAAGCCTCTGAATATTACGATAAATACAGACCAAGTTATCCACAAGAGATTATAGATTCATTAATGTCTGTTGCGGGAATATCCGAAGGCTCTGATTTGTTAGAGATCGGTTGCGGAAGCGGTAAAGCTACAGAACAGTTTGTCGGAAACGGTTTTAATATTTTAGGTATTGACCCCGGTGAAGATTTGGTTCGTATTGGTAACGAACGATTCAAAAACGAAGCCATAAAATTTATCAAAGGCAGATTTGAAGAATACGATTTTGAGCAGAAAAAATTTGATGTTATTTATGCAGCTCAATCATTTCATTGGGTGCCTCAGCCAATCGGATATGAAAAATGTGCTGACATTCTGAAAGATAACGGTTATATAGCTTTGTTCTGGAATATGTATGTCCTTTATGACAACGATGCGGACAGAGAGTTGCTTGAAATATCAAAGCGATATGGCGGCATAGCAGATTTTGTTACGGAATCTGAGAGTGAAAATAGAATTGAGGCTATTGTTTCACAAATAGTTGATTCAGACCTTTTTGAAAATCCTACCGTAATCAGAAAGCTGTGGAAACAAAACTATACTGCCGATAATTTTTACGGTTTTGCTTCAACGGGCAACAGATTTATGCAAAATTCAGATGAGGAAAAGAAAAAAGCATATAACGATATTGTTGCGTTAGCTGATAAGAACGGCGGAATAATTGAACGTCCGTATTTGTGCGTGCTTTATATAGCAAAGAAAAGGTAATTTGTATAACGCTTTAAGGAGGTTGAACAATGCCAGATTCAATTGAAGATTACAGAAAATTAATCGAACAGCCTTGGGGTAAGATGTTCTATGATATGATATTCCGTCAGTTGAATTTACCGAAGGATAAAATGTTGAGCATCTTGGATTATGGTGCAGGTTTTTGTGTTACGGCAAGTTATTATGCAGAAAATCATAATGTAACTGCATACGAACCAAACCCCGAAATGTTCGAGAAAAGAGTTGACGGTGATTACAGACTTATCACAAGCAAAAACGATTTAAATAAACTTGATGAAAACAGTTTTGATATTGTGATTTGTCATAATGTTTTGGAATACGTTTCAAATCCGATTGAAATATTAAATGAGGTAATAAAGTTTCTTAAACCGAACGGTATTCTGTCAATAGTGAAACATAATCTCAAAGGCAGAATACTTGCACAGGCTGTTTTCAGCGATGATCCTGCCGATGCATTGAGTTTGTTAAATAGTCAATCTGATAACGGAACCAACCTTTTCGGCAAAAGGGGAACATACGA
>JAZNFD010000376.1:0-2853 GCA_045588975.1 Acutalibacteraceae bacterium
TACACCTGCGCTTAAAACTCTGCTTGTGCTTATGACCGCAATTATGACAGGCTTTATGTGGCGTGTCAGAGGAACACACGGCTGGGGTTCAATGTGGGGGATGTTTGCCGTCGGCGTGATGCTCACTCTCGTTATTTTTGCTTTCTTCGGCAACCGCAGAAAAATGACTCTTGAGGTTCTTCCTATTGCTGTTATTCTCCTCGGAATCACCAACGGCGGCTGGGGCACTCTCAACTCCCAGATGGGCGGTTATCTCGGAAGTACCGTACCATTCACGGGCGAGGAAGCCGTTGCAATTGCTGAAATCAGTCCGTGGTCGGGTATGGTTGCGATGCTTCTTCTCGGCTTTGGCTGGATGCCGCTCTGGGCAATGTTCATAGGCTCGCTTTTCTCAAAGAAAGAATATAAGATTTGGCATTACATAACACTCATCGCAGTATTCTATGTTGTTGTTTATGCGTTCGAATTTACTGTTGCGCATTACATTGTACCGCTTGTGAATTCCGATGCGGTTGAGCTTTTCAAAGATGGCCTTGCCGACAGAGGATATGATTATTCGCCGATGATGGCATTTATCAAAAACTTCGGCTCGGAAGCGTGGTTCAAGAAAATTCCCTACGGCAGAAACTATTTTGCAACTGTCAGAATTATTTCTTATACTGCCGGGGCCCTTGTGCTTTCTCTTGCGGCTCTCATTGCAAAGAAAGACAAGGTTACTGCATTTATTTCTTTCGCAATCAACGCAATCTGTGCGGTTTCAATTACGCTTGCCGACGTTGTTATGGTACTTGATTCCGACAGAGGTTTCTTTAAACTCAAGAATCTTCCCGGTTTCCTTGCGGGCGGCAACTGGTCGCTCTGGGAGTATCTTACGGGATTTTTCCTCGGCTTCGGCATTATGCTTCTTCTCGTCTGCCTGCCTAAGATGGTTACGGGCGGTGAGGGTTGGTTTGAATATAAAATGCCCTTCAAAAATGCAAAGCTCTATGCCGCTTACAGCGCAGTGATGACTCTTCTTGCAACGTTCGTTGTGACGGTCGCAAGACCTTTCGGCATGAGAATTGCGGAATGGATTGTCTACAAGGGTTGGTTTGATGATGAGGATGTTCTGACCTATGTTTTTATCGGTATATTCTGCGTTATCGGTCTGATTTTTACTGCATTAATCGCAAACAAAAACATAATCAAAAGAGAACTGCCCAATCTTTTTGCAGTAAGAACAGAGGATTTCTGCCTTAAAGCAATTCCCGTTTATTTTGCCGTGACGGCATTCGGATATTTCTGCACGGGCGATAACAATATCCTTTCTCTGCCTTATGCACGAATGAAAAATCCCTCATCAATCTTCGGACTGATAAGGGACGGAAGCATATTTATTCCCGCAATAATGCTTGTGAGCATTGTGCTGTTTTATGTGCTTTATGCGGTTGTTGCAAAAAAAGCGGTCAAGAAAAAATAATATTGCGAATATCTTCAACATTCTGAGCAATGTGGGTTGCACCTGCATTGCTCAATTCTTTTTCATTGCCGTAGCCGAAGGTAACGCCGATGCTTTCAATTCCCGTACCGTTTGCGCCGTCGATGTCAAAATATCTGTCGCCGACCATAACCGCCTCGCTCTTTTCAATTTCAAAATGCTCGACGCATCTGCTCACAAGGATGACCTTGCTTTCGTGTGCTTTATCACTCAACGGACAGGAAATGAAGTCAATAAGTTCGCCGAAATTGAGATAATCAATGATTCTGAGAATAAAATTATAAGGCTTTGAGCTTGCAATCGCAACCTGAATGCCGTGTGATTTGAGTTCACGCAAAAGGCTTTCGATTCCGTCATAAAGCGTGAATCGGAAGATGCCCTCGCGGCTGTATTCCTCACGGTATTTCATAACGGCAAATTCGCTTTGCTCTTCGTCCATACCGAGTTCGCGTCTGAACGAATCGAAAACGGGAGGACCGATGAAAGTGCGCAGTCTATCGTTGCTTATCGGAGGATATCCCGATTCTTTTATTGCATATTTAACGGAATGAAAAATACCGTCGCCCGTGTCTGCAATTGTGCCGTCAAAGTCAAAAAAGACGGCTTTATATCTTGAAGTCATATTATCACCTGAAAAAATTATAACATATATCAAATAATCATTCAATATTTTGTTTACTTTTTAAATTTAATGTGCTATACTCTAATATTATTATAATTAAAAAGTTATTTATCCCGAAAGGACTGAAAAATATAATGGATTATAAGTTTGCGAAAGGTGTTGCATCGCTCAAGCCTTCGATTATCAGAGAAATCCTTAAAAGCTCGGGCAATACGATTCCTCTTGCCGCAGGAAATCCCGCTCCCGATGCTTTCCCCGTTGACGATATAAAAAAGCTTGTCGGCGAAGTTTTTGAAGAAGATCCCGTGCTTGCACTTCAGTACGGCATCAGCGAAGGCTACGGACCTCTTGTTGAGGAGCTTATCATGCTTTGCAAGTCAAGATACGGAGTCGGCACAGAGGACGACGGACTTATCGTTGTCAGCGGTGCTCAGCAGGTAATGAGCCTTATGAGCCAGTGCTTCATTAATTACGGCGATACCGTGCTTTGCGAAGAGCCTTCGTTCATCGGTGCGCTCAACTGTTTCAGAAGCTACGGTGCAAACCTTGTCGGCGTACCTATCGACAGCGACGGAATCAATATCGAAGCTCTCGAAGAAAAGCTTAAAGCCGAAGAAAACGTTAAGTTTATTTACACAATTCCCAATTTCCAGAATCCCGCAGGCGCAACAATGTCACTTGAAAAGAGAAAGGCAGTTTATGAGCTTGCAAAGAAATACGGAGTACTTGTGCTTGAGGACAATCCCTACGGCGA
>JAZNFD010000377.1:0-6986 GCA_045588975.1 Acutalibacteraceae bacterium
AACAGTTAAAAGAAGAAGCAAGTCTTATATCGCGAGTTGACTTTTCTATCGGAGATCCAAGCGAAGATATGAAAAGTGTAAAACTTATTTTGACCGTTGTTCCTAAAACGATTACTGATGATATGGAACTATCTGTTACGGTGGATGGAGTTACTGCTCCGTTATCAAGAAACGAAAGTGAGTTCACGGGAACTATTGATGTAGGTTTGTTTGTTGACTACAATCAATGGCCGCTACTCACTATCAAATCAGAAGAAGGAACAAAAACCGAATACTTGGATGAAATAGATATTTCCTACATGTTTACTCGTCATTTGCCCACTTTGGAAGCTGATATGTCTGCATCATCTAAATTAAGCAACGGAAAATTACAGGTTGATGCCGGTTTCAGAATTTCTTCAAAACCTGCTTACGGAAATGCGCCTATCACATTTACATCATTTATACTTGTTGAAGAAGTGAACGGCAAAGAAATCAGCAGAAAAGATATTACTGATGATGTTCGTAAATCAGGAGAAGTTTATAACACACAATATGTTAAATCTTTTGAAGTGGCTCACGGTGATGAACTGAAAGTATATGTTATTGCTGAAGATTCACTTGGCTATATCCATAAAACTCTTGCTCATTATTGGATTGAATCTGAAAACGGTGCTCAGGCTGAAACAGTATTTGGCGGTGAAACAATTTTCGATAAAGACGGAAATCTGCTTTATGGAGATGACTCGCTCTGGAGGTAAACTATGATGTATAAATACGAATACGAAACCGTCAGATGTGATTTCGGCGGTTGGGGTTTGGGCTCAGGCAATATTTATTCGATTGAAGATTATCGCTCAATAATTAATAAACGAGCCGAGCAAGGTTGGAGATATGTTGGATATATCCCCACAAAACAGCGTGGCACAGGTCACACACAAGAACTTGACTTAATTTTTGAAAAAGAGATATAAACTTATGGATGTAAAATCATTTAAGAAAACGAAAATATTGAAACCGAACTATTGTAAAAAACTTTACCAAGATAAGAAAAATCCGAGGTCGTACAAACCTCGGATTTTTTATGTCACGCTTCTAAAATAAAGAGTTCTTCTACTGTTGTATTTAAATACCGTGCAAGTTTCATTGCTAATTCAAGAGTAGGATTATACTTATCATTCTCGATTGCAATAATCGTTTGTCGGGATACATTTAATGCTTCTGCCAAATCCTCTTGTCTGTATCCGTGTTGCTTTCGTAATTCTTTTATTCTGTTTGTCATGACTTCATCACCCAAAACATAATTACCATATTTAAAATTATAAGGGTAATTATCGAAACGATAATACATATCAAGACTGTTTTGAATAATGGTGAAGCCTTGGGTGATTCTTCATCACCTTTTACCGCATTATGGGTCATTATTAACTGTGACACATTTTGGATAATCAATCCGCCTGTTGCAAGCATTGACGGTAAAATATTAAGGTGTGTGTGATACGCCAAAACCTTATAGCTTTCATAAAAAGCCCATATTATCAATGCAAACTCAAGAAAAACAAAAGCATTTCGCTGTGCTTTGAAAGCAATATGCTGTTCCATTTCATCCATTTTGTGAAAGCCTAATTTTTTGAAAAATTTTTTCATTTTAACACCTCCAAAAAGTAAAGAACTCTTTACATTCTTATTATATGGATTTCAGAAACAAATGTCAAGAAGTTTTAACATTTTTCTTTTGTTGAAAAATTCATATTTATATGATACGATTTTATTGGGAATAACTGTATCAAATCTTTCTACGGAGGTGTTTTATGGGCGTAATCGGTTTACAAATGACAGATAACAGAATATCGTCTGATTGGTGGCGAAAGATTGTTGAGCATTTTGTTAATGTCGGAGATGCTTTTGAAATCAGATGTTGGAAAGAAGAACTTGATGAAATCCGTCAAGCATCTTTGTATGGTAATCCTACGGAAGACAGAAACGAGGTTTCTGTTAAAGGTGTTGTTACTTCAGAACTTATTGCAGAGCTTTTGTCGGATGAACCGAGTGACAAAAGTATTTATAACAAAATGACAAAATATTTCACAATAAATGTTGAAACTGAAAGAGGCTTCTTTTGCAGTGCGCATTACGGTACAGAAATGTATTTGGAAAGAGTATCTGACGATGATATTTTGTTTTTTGAAAGTGTAGTAAATCAATATGATGATTGCTTTAGTGTGAGTATTGACAAAGAATAAACCTCAATTTGACAAAGGAGTATGATTGTATGAAAAGGATAATAGTATTGGCATTTGCTGTTGTTCTTATTTTTGGTCTCGTTGGATGTAGTACAACAGACACAAAAACTACCTTGAAATTAAACCACAAACTTGGTGTGGATAGTGAATATTTGACCGATGGTCAAGAAATGGTGATGGCAGAGGTTGATTACATTGAAATTAACCTTTCAGAAACAAGTTATACAAAGTATACGGATGGTGTTTTGCCCGAACTTGTTTCGTTGATAAACCATCAGTACCCCAATGTGTTGAACAGTAATTGGGAGTATATGGTTCATTTTTACGATGAGCAACAGACCACGGGATTGGTTCAGTTTAGATATGTTATCAACAACGAAATCCTGACAGATAAAAGCATTACATTCCATTATGAAAATGGTGTAATAAATTCTGTCGCATATTCCAATATAAGCAAAACTGTTGATGAAGATGATATTGTCTCAAGAGTTGCAACTTTTAAGGAAAAACACACCCAAGAACAGAAGAAACTAAAAAGTGATGAAGAGTTTATAAAGGAAACAATTCAGTATTCCTACGATTATGATGCAGATAAACTGATGTACACCTACAATCTGTTTTTCTATAAAGGGCAATACGAACTGAAAATCATTGATAATGAAACTGTTACTGAATACTTCATTGACGAAAACGGTAATGCAATAGATTAAACTATTCCAATTTGACAAAGGAGTGTGATTGTATGAAAAAGAAAGCTGTTTTAACCGTAACCGTTTTAATGGTTATTCTTGCTGTATTCGGCATTTCAAGATTATTTCCTTCCTACTCTTCTGTTATAAAATCAAACTGGGGTATATCACTTCCTATCAAAGCGGTATTAACCGAAACTTATGAAAAGGATTCCGGTGCAAGTTTTCACGGTGACGGTGTCCGATACCACGTTTTTTCATACAAGTATGAGGACTATATTGATTTGATGTTTGCTTGGACACCCAACGAGCATAAAACCAATTTCTATCCGACAACCCGTGAAGCGGCAGAAGTATGGCTTGATGAAATTGATGTTCCTTCGGATGAAAGACCTGATTATTCAAAATGCTGCTCTTGGAGTAAATCTCAAGATGATAACAGCGAAATAATAATTTTTTGGGATAATAATTTAAATAAGCTTTATATTGTTGAGAGCTTTATTTAACCAAGGTTTTTGTATATAGTGACGATTAAAGAAAAGGTGATAATATGAAAAAACGCATAGCAATAATTTGCATTGTTCTTGTTTCGACAATTGCAGTTATAGGCGGTTATTCTGTATTCAACAGCATATTCCCTAAAGCAGAACATATTAAATATCCAACCGTTGAAAACGTAGTCTCGGCATCGCTTTCCTATAACAATGAAGATGAAATCGCAGTAAGCGAGGGAATGTTTAAAGAACTGATTTCGGGTATCAGCAAAGCTGAACCGACCAGAAAACAAAGTCTGAATGACTATCCCACCGCAACCCCATTTTATGTAATCGTAGTTAAAACCCAAGATCGGGAACATCGTTATTTTATTTATAATGAGGATACTGTTTATATTGAAATCCCGTATGAAGGTGTTTATCTTTCAACACCTGAATTTTTAGATTTTGTATCTCGGTATTATGAATCTAACAAAAATTACAAAACAATAAAAGTAACAGAAAATTCCGTTTCAGAAATCGGCAGAGAAGAATTTAAACTGCCCGTTGAAATAACTGAGGATGACGCAAACAAATTATCACAAATAATCAATAATGATGTTTGGAAAGAAGAACCTACCGAGTGTGAAAGTGATTGTGTTATTAACCTTAAAGGTTATTGGACATATTATGATTCCAATAGCGGAACATTAAATAAGTACAACTTCGCTGATGTGACAAGTTATTCTTCAAGCAAGCAAGGCATCGACGGAAAAAGTTTAGTGTTATCGGAAGAAGATAAAGCAACCGTAAATGCCATTCTTGAAAAGTATATTTCATTAGGTATAACCGATATTGTAACAGAATGATGTGGGCGGTGAAAGTATGAGTGCTTGCAGATTTATAGCTTCAGACATAGCTTTGCCTGAGTTTGCACCATCGCAGGATTATCCGATTCATATAAATTTAGATGAAGGGACAATATATGACGGAGGTGCGGATGATAACTATTTCTTAAACACTTTTTCAGACGTAAAGGACTACACCGACAAGAATTACGGTGTTTATCTTGAATGGGACTATACTGACGGCAGAGCAAAGCAAATCATTGAATACATAAAAAATGCTTTGCAGAAATCGAATAGCATTGAGTTTTGGCTCGTATGGTTGGAGTATTACGAATTTGAGGACAGACCTTTTATTCACAGAAAAACTATCTCCATTGACGAACTGACTACAGAGCATATCAAGGAGATTGACAATGCTGTGATTTGGAATAAACCCGATAAAATGTATCCCGCAAGACCGTCATTCTATTGCTTGGCAATAACACGATAAAAAATAAAGGAGGCAGTTTTGCGATGAAAACAAAAAGAATCAGTAATGTTCTTACAATGATACTCTGTACCGTAATGGTGATTATGACTTTTTCCATAACTGCCAGTGCGGATATGGGACCGAAAGCATCTGTTCGCATTATATTTGAAAATATGGGTAATGAACTTTGCTACGGCACATTGCTTTCGCAACAAAGGACAACCGGTCCTGCAAGTGTTTGGGACGGTAGTGATGAATTTGCCCGTCACAATGAAAACGAAAACTATTCTAACGAAACCTTTGATTACAAAACTTGGAAAGCATTTGTTGAGTATGAAGATGTTGACGGATATTACTTCTTGCAAGAAGGCTGGAAAGTAAGCGATACTAAAAAGATAGAATGGACTTATTATCCACCCAACTCTTTTAAAATCCTTCTCTATTATCCCGAAACAGAAACTTTCGTTGTCAGCGGTATTTATGAAAAATATGCTTTTGACACTTATTACACCGTTGATATGAACGGTATCAATATCGGTTCGGTAAACTATAATGAGGAACTGAGTACGGATGAGCAAATTGAAGCTTATCGTTCTTATAACTACCGTGTGGAAATAATCTCTCTCATAGCCCGCATCCTTATAACCATAGCAATAGAAATGGTTATCGCCTTACTCTTCGGATTCAGAAAAAAGAATCAGCTCTTGTTGCTCATTGGGGTAAATACCGCAACACAAATTCTTCTGAATGTGCTTCTGAATATCATTAACTATCATTCGGGTGAATTAGCATTTGTTGTTTTCTATGTTCTCTTAGAAATTGTAGTATTCGTTATCGAAGCAATGCTGTATAGCAGAATTCTGAAAAAGAACAGTGACAATCCGAAACAAAAATGGTTCTATTGGCTTTACGCTCTTATTGCAAACGCTGTGTCCTTTGGCGCAGGAATTGTAATTGCACAAATACTTCCCGGAATATTTTAAAACGTTTTAGAAACTCAAATTGTTTTCGGAAAGGAGCATAAGCTATGAAGAAAAAGATTTTAAAAACTGTTGTAGTTATTATTTCAATTGCACTTGTTATTGGAGTTTGTGTTATTGTGAATGGCTTTGTTGGAAATCCGATATCAAAACTCATTGCAACCAACACAGCTGAAAAGCATCTTGAAGAAAAATATAGTGACAGAGATTTCGAAATTGAAAAAGTTATCTATAATCTTAAAGACGGAAATTATCACGCTTTCATTAAATCTCCGAGCAGCATAGACAGTCACTTTGCTATATTAATTGATATGTGGGGCAACTTAAAAATTGACAATTATGAGGACAGCGTTCTTACAGGATGGAACACGGCAAACAGACTTGGAAATGAATACAGAGGAAAGGTCGATGAAATTTTAGATAGCCAATCGTTTCCGTATGCTTTAGATATAGGATTTGGAGATATAGAGTTCATTCCTTCAGAGTATGCAAACGATCTTTCTGTTCCCGACTATGCAATAATCATTGAAGATTTAAAGCTCGATGGAAAATACGACGTAAATGAGCTTGGCTCAAAGGCAGGTAAACTCACCATCTATATTGATGATGAAACTGTTTCTTTTGAGCGTTTAGCAGAGTTGATTCTTGAAGTCAAAAAAATATTCGACGATGCCAAAGTAAAGTTTTATGCTTTGGATTTTGTACTTGAATATCCAAAAAATGAGAACGGCACAATAAAAGAAGGTCGCGTGGAAGTAAGAGATTTCTTATATGCCGACATCTATGAAGAAGATATGATTGAACGAGTCAAAGCCTCTGATGAAGCTGCTAATCCATATTACGCCAAACAGGATGCTGAAAAGCATCTTGATGAACAGAAATAAATATTTTGTTTTGCCTTCCCGATTTTCGGGAGGGCATTTTTTATTGTCGGAAAGTATTTTGTGACGGCATATCTGCCGTCAACTCACCGAGAACTCAGAATATTTTTGAAATGATGACGTCACTTCCGCCGTCAAATATGATTTGAAAATTTTTACAAAGTCTATTGACAAACAAATGTTCCGTGTGGTATAGTAAGTTAAAATTTAAATTTGACAATTGAATAACGCTGTGATTTATTGCGGATATGAATCCGCCTAAAGCCTGCAATATGCTAAGAGAAAATTATCGCACCCCTCACCTTTGTTGATACTGTACGTGGCGAATGCTTCAGGTGATGCGGAATTAGAAAACAGTATGCCTTTGAGATTATTTTAAATTTCAAAGCCGTTACATAAGACATCATTTGTAAAAGCGAGAGCA
>JAZNFD010000378.1:0-8442 GCA_045588975.1 Acutalibacteraceae bacterium
CCAGATTATCCTCAAGGGTGCAGATTGGTTCGCATCAATGGGTACTGAGAAATCAAAGGGTACAAAGGTATTCGCACTCGGCGGCAAGATTGAAAACACAGGTCTTGTTGAAATCCCCATGGGTACAACTCTCCGCGAAATCATTTATGATATCGGCGGCGGTATCCCCAACGGCAAGAAGTTCAAGGCTGCACAGACCGGCGGTCCTTCCGGCGGATGTATCCCCGTAAGCCTTATCGATACTCCCATTGACTACGATAACCTCACGGCTATCGGTTGCATGATGGGTTCGGGCGGTCTTATCGTTATGGACGAAGATAACTGTATGGTTGACATTGCAAAGTTCTTCCTCGATTTCACCGTTGATGAATCCTGCGGTAAGTGCGCACCCTGCCGTATCGGCACAAAGCGTATGATGGAAATTCTTGAAAAGATCACAGACGGCAACGGTACTCTTGAAGATATCGATAAGCTTGAAGAGCTTGCATATTACATCAAAGAGAATTCACTCTGCGGTCTCGGTCAGACAGCTCCCAACCCCGTTCTTGCAACACTCAAGTTCTTCCGCGAAGAGTATATTGCTCACGTTGTTGATAAGAAGTGCCCCGCAGGCGTATGTAAGAGCCTTCTTAACTACTCAATCGTTGAAGATAAGTGTAAGGGCTGTACTCTCTGTGCAAGAAAGTGCCCCGTCGGCGCTATCAGCGGCACAGTCAAGAATCCTCACGTCATCGATACAGCAAAATGTATCAAGTGCGGTGCTTGTATGGATTCATGTAAGTTCGGCGCAATCATCAAAGGCTAATAGAGGAGGCATAAGCTAATGGAAATGGTAAACATTAAAATAAACAATATGCCCCTGAGTGTTCCCAAGGGCATCACAATCCTTGAGGCTGCAAGATATGCGGGCATCGAAATCCCCACTCTCTGCTACCTTAAGGAAATGAACGAAATCGGCGCTTGCCGTATGTGTATGGTTGAAGTCAAGGGTGCTCGTTCACTCGTTGCATCTTGCGTATTCCCCGTAAACGAGGGTATGGAAGTATTCACCAACACAGAAAAAGTAAGAAAGAGCCGCAAGACAAACCTTGAGCTCGTTCTTTCAACTCACAGAAAAGAATGTCTCTCCTGCGTAAGAAGCGGCAACTGCGAGCTTCAGAAGCTTTGCAAGGATTACGGCGTTGAAGACGAAAAAGTTTTCGAAGGCGTTTATCCCGAAGCACAGTATGACGAATCTGCACCTCATATGATCAGAGATAACAGCAAGTGCGTTCTTTGCCGCCGCTGCGTTGCAGCTTGCGACAATCAGGCAATCAGCGTTATCGGTGCAAGCGCAAGAGGCTTTGACACTCATATCGGCTCACCCTTCGAGCTTCCCCTCAACGATTTCTCATGCGTATCCTGCGGCCAGTGTATCGTTCATTGCCCCGTTGGCGCACTTTACGAGAAAGACGATACCGCAAAGGTATTCGCAGCAATTTCAGACCCCGAAAAGTTTGTTGTTGTTAACACTGCTCCTTCAATCAGAGTTACTCTCGGCGAATGCTTCGGCAATGCTGTCGGCACAAATGTAACAGGCAAGATGGTTGCTGCTCTTCGCAGACTCGGCTTCGATAAGGTATTCGATACCGACTTCTCCGCTGACCTTACCATCATGGAAGAAGCAACAGAGCTTCTTGACAGAATCAACAACGGCGGCGTTCTGCCCCTTATCACATCCTGCTCACCCGGTTGGGTTAAGTACTGCGAGCATTACTTCCCCGAGCAGATCGACCATCTTTCAAGCTGTAAGTCACCTCAGCAGATGTTCGGCGCAGTTATCAAGACATGGTACGCAAAGAAGATGAACCTTGATCCCAAGGATATCGTTGTTGTAAGCATTATGCCCTGTACCGCAAAGAAGTTTGAGGCAGGCAGAGCAGACCAGTCAGCAAGCGGCTATGCAGATGTTGACTACGCTCTCACAACCCGTGAGCTCGCCAGAATGATCGAAACAGCAGGCATCAACTTCAACCTTCTTCCCGACGAAAGCTTTGACAATCCTCTCGGCGAAGGCTCAGGCGCAGGCGTTATCTTCGGTGCAACCGGCGGCGTTATGGAAGCTGCTCTCAGAACTGCATACGAGGTTCTCACAGGCGAAGAGCTTAAGGCACTCGAATTCAACGAGGTCAGAGGCACAGAAGGCATCAAGGAAGCAACCTACACCATCGCAGGCAAGGAAATCAAGGTCTGTGCTGCAAGCGGTCTTAAGAATGCTCAGGCAGTTATGGAAAAGGTTAAGGCAGGCACAGCTGATTATCAGTTCATCGAAATCATGGCTTGCCCCGGCGGCTGCGTAAACGGCGGCGGTCAGCCCGTACAGCCCGCAAGCGTTCACAACTTCGTTGACCTCAAGGGTATCAGAGGCAAGGCTCTCTATGAAGCAGATGCCAACCTCCCCGTAAGAAAGTCACACGAAAACGAAGCTGTCAAGGCAGTATATGCTGAGTATTTCGAGAAACCCGGCAGCCACGTTGCTCACGAGGTTCTTCATACTCACTATGTCAAGAGAGGCAAGTACAGCAAATAAGCTTTAAATTTAAAAACGGCGAGCAGATTCTGCTTGCCGTTTTTGATTGAGTTTATATTATTTAGGTATTATAATATAATCATTAATATCTGAACTTACTGACCGATTTATCCGTGAATCGGTCATTTTTTGTTTGGGACGGATTGTTTTGCCGATTTCTCCCGTTATCAGCGGTATTATGGAAAGACCCGCAACGATTGCCCATTGAGTTGCGTTGAGAGGAACGGTGCCGAAGATATCCGCAAGCGGCGGAATTATCACAACTGTCGCCTGAACGAGCGAACACACCGCAACGGCAAGATTCATCATTCTGTTGCTGAAAATTCCCGCTTTATAAAGCGGCAGGGAGGAACGGGTGTTGACTGCGTGGATAATTTCGCAGAAGCTGAGTGTGCAGAATGCCATTGTTCTGCCCAAAGATATGCTGTCTTCTGCGCCGAACATCAGACTGCCGATGAGATAGGCGAGAACAGTCAGCGTGCCGACAAGCATACCCTCAAGTGAAATGTCAATCCAGAGACCGTCGGAGAAAAAGCCTTTTTTGGGTGATATCGGCGGTCTTTTCATTATGTCTTTTTCGGTTTTTTCCGTGCCGAGTGCCATGGCGGGAAGTGAATCCGTGACAAGATTTACCCATAAAAGCTGAATCGGTATCAGCGGCGGTGCAAGACCGAGAAGCGAAGCGGCAAAAACCGCAAGAATCTCTCCGATGTTTGTGCCGAGCAGAAAATGAACGGCTTTCTTTATATTGTCAAATATCCCTCTGCCTTGCTCAACCGCCTTGACTATCGTTGCAAAATTATCGTCGGTCAGTATCATATCCGCCGCATTTTTTGCAACATCCGTGCCGCCTTTGCCCATTGCGCATCCTATATCTGCCGCCTTGAGTGCGGGCGCATCGTTAACTCCGTCGCCCGTCATTGCAACAATCTCACCCTTAGCTCTGAAAGCCTTGACAATACGGACTTTGTGTTCGGGGGTGACACGGGCAAAAACTCTGCAGTCTCCGATTGCTTTGGCAAGCTCTTCGTCGCTCATACGGTCAAGTTCATTGCCCGAAACCGCACGCAAACCGTCCTCGAGAATGCCGAGCTTTTTTGCAACGGCGCAGGCGGTGACGATGTGGTCTCCCGTAATCATAACGGGGGTGATTCCCGCTTTTTTGCAAGTTGCAACCGCCCTTGCGGCTTCGGGTCTGGGAGGGTCGGTCATTCCGATTAATCCGGCAAAAATCAGGTGGTTTTCATTGCAATCCGATGCTCCCGATGAAGCTCTGTAAGCAACGGCAATAACCCTGAGTGCGTCCTGCGCCATCTGTTCATTCTGAAGGCTGATTTTTCGCTTCATGCTATCTGTTATTGAAGAAACACTTCCGTTAACAAGCGCATATTTGCAAAGGGGGAGAATAACATCCGGCGCGCCTTTTGCCGTCAGTCTGAATCCGCCGTTGAAGGCGTTTACGGTTGACATCATTTTGCGTTCGCTCGAAAACGGATTTTCATATACCCTCGGATAGTCTTTTTCAAAAGAAAAGGCTTTTTCGCCTGCCTCGTATGCGGCGGAAAGTATTGCGGTTTCGGTCGGATCGCCGCTGAATGTAACGGCTTTCCCTTTTCGGGTAATCCGTGAATTGTTGCAAAGCGCACCCATCAGAAGAATGCTTTTGCCTCTGTCGCTTGCAGAGTTTATTTCGCCCGAAGCATCACGTATCTGAGTGACAGTCATTTTGTTCTGCGTAAGAGTGCCTGTTTTGTCAGAGCAGATAACCGTTGCCGCGCCGAGAGTTTCAACGGCGGGAAGATGACGGATAATCGCATTGCTTTTTGCCATACGCTGAACGCCCATTGACAGCACTATTGTTACAATTGCGGGCAGACCCTCGGGGATTGCCGCGACCGCAAGACTGACAGAAAGCATGAATGACGGGAGAATGCCCGTTTTTCTGATGATTCCAAGCAAAAAAACGAAAGCGCATATCACGAGTGCACCGATGCCGAGTGCTTTGCCGATTTTGCCCAGACGCTGCTGAAGAGGAGTTTGCGGAGAATCCTCGCTTGCAAGCAGATGTGCAATTTTGCCCACCTCGGTTGCCATTCCCGTTTCGGTCACAATCGCTTTGCAGTTGCCTGCAATTACCGTTGTTGATGAAAAAATCATATTTTTTTGCTCGGCAAGAGGGCAGGATTCCACACATAAAGCATCAGCCTGCTTTTCGCAAGGTTCGGATTCACCCGTCAGCGCACTTTCCTGAACTTTGAGAGCATTTGATTCAACGAGCCGTGCATCTGCGGGAACCATATCGCCGCTTTCGAGCAGTATCAGATCACCCGGCACAAGCTGAGAGGCGGACAGCTTTTTCATCTTGCCCGAACGGATTACCCTTGCCGTCGGTGCGGACATTTTTTTGAGCGCTTCAATTGCTTTTTCTGCCCTCTGTTCCTGAAAAACGCCGATTGCGGCATTGAGAATAACAATCAGCAGAATCACAATCGGTTCAACAAAATCACCGTTTCCTTCAATAAAGCCCGTCAGGAATGAGATTATGCAAGCGATAAAAAGAATAATCACGCAGAAATCTGCAAATTGAGCGAAAAATCTGCGTATAACAGATGCTTTTTTCTTACCCTCAAGCCGATTTTCACCGTGCGTTTCAAGAAGTTTACGTGCCGCAGAATCACTGAGCCCGCGAGCAATGTCGCTTTTAAGCTCATCTGCGGTCTGTAATGCGGATTTTGAATGCCAAAGCATTTTTCTTCCTCCCCGAATGTCAAATTTCCTGATTACTGTTCATATATATTCACACGGGGATAAAAAAATCCCCCGAGCAACCGAAGTTGTCGGGGGAAAGAATTTATTTTGTTTTCAGCTTTTCAAGGCAGCTTGTGCAAATGAATTTACCTTCAAACTCATGAAGTTCGGATTCGGCTTTGCAGAAAATACAGTCGCTCACGGCTTTTTTGACGATGATCTGTTTTCCGTCTGAGAACAGCTCGACTGCACTTCCTTGCTCAACAAGTCCGAGTTCTTTACGGATTTGCATGGGAATAACAATTCTGCCCACGCTGTCGATTTCACGAATAAATCCTGCAAACATTCAATTACCTCCATATTGGGGATTAACCCCGTTAAACTTTACTTATTTATACCATATTTTGACAATTTTGTCAACAGAAAAAGGCAATTTTTGTAAATTTTTTGGTTCAATAAGCCGATTTGATAAAAAAGAGGAGAAACGGGCGATGATAAATTATATCTGGGCGGGAATGGTTATTTTTTCGGTTATATCCGCATTTTTTGGCGGCACAACCGATGCGTTGACCTCCGCAATCATTTCAAGCGCCTCGGATGCGGTTTCACTTTGCATCCGTCTGGGCGGAACAATCTGTCTGTGGGGCGGACTTATGGAAATTGCCGAGAAGTCGGGTCTGACAGCGGCGGTGTGCAGAATGCTGTCGCCTTTTCTGAAAATTATTTTTCCGAAAATGGATATGAAAAGCAAAACGGCAAAAGCGATTTCGATGAATGTTACTGCGAATCTTCTCGGTCTTGGCAATGCGGCAACCCCGCTGGGCCTTGAAGCCATGAGGCGGCTTCAGGATGAAAATCAGTCAAAAGAAAGAGCGAGCGGAGATATGATCAAATTCGTTGTGATGAATTCCGCAGCATTTCATCTGATTCCCACTACGGTTGCGGCGATGAGGCAGGATTACGGCAGTAAAAATCCGTTTGATATTATGCCCGCATCGTGGATTTCCTCCGCCTGTGCGCTTACGGTCGGAATTGTTTCCGCAACTGTTCTGATTAAATTTACGGAGGGCGTTAAATGGAAAAAATAACATCGTTTATTCTTCCCGCCATAACTGCCGCTATCGTTATTTTCGGTCTTGCAAAGGGTCTGAAGGTTTTTGACTGCTTTATGGAAGGCGCAAGAAAAGGCTTTGATTCTGCCGTGAAGCTGCTCGCACCGCTGATGGGTCTTGTGGTCGGAGTTACAATGCTCAGGCAGTCAGGTGCGCTCGGAGTTATAACAAAAATGCTTATGCCGCTTGCAGATCTGACGGGAATTCCTGCGGATGTTATTCCGCTTACGGTGCTCAGTCCGATCTCAGGAAGCGGTTCGCTGACGATGTTTGAACAGATTCTGAAAAATTTCGGACCCGATTCGCCCGAAGGCAGGATTGCATCGGTGATAATGGGGTCAACGGAAACAACTTTTTACGCCGTGACGGTTTATTACGGCTCTGTCGGCATAAAGAAAAGCGGATGCACCGTACCCGCCGCACTTCTGGCGGATATGACAAGCTTTGTTGTTTCAGCAATGACGGTTTGTCTTTTCTCAAATTAACAATATCATAATTTTTCTGTTGAATTTTTATAATATCCGTGTTATATTATCTGTGTATACGATTAAAATAAAATATAAGGCGGATATTGATATGATAGGAATTATTGATGTCGGCGGCGGCATGCGCGGTATTTATACGAGCGGACTTTTTGATTATCTTATGGATAAAGGAATTTCGTTCAAGTATTATCTCGGTGTTTCCTCCGGAAGTGCAAACCTCATCGCATATGCGGCGGGTCAGCGCGGAAGAACTTACAGATTCTACACCAAAGACGCATTCGACAAAAGCTTTATGGGCCTGGGCGCATATTTCAAGACGGGAATGATAATGAATCTCGACAGGATTTTTGACAATCCGCTTGAAGGCGGCGAAGCTTCGCTCTATGATAAATTTATGAATGCCGACTTCGAATTTACTGCGGTTTCGACCCATATGAAAACGCTCAATCCCACCTATTTCACCAAAGACGAGCTTAAGCCCGATGATTTCACGGCTCTCAAAGCGGCGGCGGCAATGCCTGTTGCGTGCAGACACCCCGTTAAATATAAGGGTGAAAGTTATTTTGACGGCGGCCTTTCCGACCCCATCCCTTATCAGAAAGCATTTGATGACGGCTGTGACAAGGTTATCGTTTGCATAACAAAACCCGAGCACGAAAGAAAAACCATTCTCCCGTGGTACATAGTCAAGCCTCTGCTTATTCAGTATCCCGACGTTGCGGATTCTGTGCTTGATCTTCACACAAAATACAACGCAGGCGTTGACGGTGCTCTCAGACTGCAGGAAGAGGGCAAGGTGCTTGTTGTTGCTCCGAGGGAGTGCTTCGGCATCAACACAATCACACGTGACCTTGACGGCCTCAACAAGCTCTATCAGCTCGGATATGAGGACGGTCAGAAGATCGAAAAATTCCTCATTGAAAACGAACAGTATGTATAATAAAAAGCGGTTTGCATTAATTTGCAAACCGCTTTTGCGTATATTTATATCTTATTCCAGAAACCTTCGATTTCTTCACGTGTTGCCGCAACAGAGCCTTGCACCATATCGGGTTTTCCGCCGCCTCTGCCGTTGCAGGCTGAATTCAGCTCTTTGCCGATTGCTCTGACATCCTCGGTGCGGCTTGTGATTGCGTACTTATATCCGTTCGCATCGTTGCCCGAGAAAACTGCCGCAATGCCGCATTTTTCTGCAAGCATATCGCTGAAAATTCTTGCATCTTCGGCTTCTCCGCCGTCATCGAATGCGATGAATTTTTCGCCCGACGCATCCTTTGCTTTAACGGCGAAAATCTCTTTTTTGAGAAGAGAATATTTATATCTCGCATCCTGAAGCTGAGCCATAACACGCTCAACCGCAGGGGTGACTTCTTCGGTTTTTGCTTTGAGAAGAGCGGAAATTTCGTGGACGCTGACGTTCTTTTCACGGTAATCCGCAAGTGCTTTTCTGCCGATTTGCAAAGTGACACGCACTCCCGATTTGTGATTCATCACCGAAATAACCTTGATGATTCCGACCTCACCCGTA
>JAZNFD010000379.1:0-6283 GCA_045588975.1 Acutalibacteraceae bacterium
GTTGAAATGACGCAAGATGATTGTACATATCTCAAAGAGCGAGCAAAAATGAGTATGATTCAGGAAATGCAAATCACGGAGTTAAAGAACAAACTCAGTTCAGCAAAAAAAGATATTGGCATCTGGAAGAAACGATACGAAGCTCTGTATGAGCAGACAAAAGAATTTCTTGAAGCGGTTAAAAGAGCACCCGAGAAAATCAAAACTGTAATTCAGCAAATTCTGCATACAGAAAAAGTTTCAACTCACACTCCCCGTGAGAAACATAAAAATGATGTTGAACACTGATTTGCAAGAGCTGTAAAAAATGCAAAAATCCGAATAGCAGCAGTTCAAATGAACTCTGCATCATTTGGACTGTTTCTATCGGATAACGACCTCATTTTTACGGCTGTAGAGCCGAAGAAAAATTACAAAAACCATACTATTTTCACAGAAAGAAGGCATTTATGAAAACAGGTTTGAAGAAACGTCAGAAACACACGGAAATCTACTTCAATGAAGAAAGTCCGCTCGTAGAAATTTACACTCACAACACCAACCTTAAAAACCGTCTTACGGAGTATGCGGAGAAATATCCCGACTATTGCCAACAGTTCGACGACGATGAACAAGGCGGATTAAGATTCGAAATTGAGAAAGGCAGATTCGGTTTCCGACTGACTGCACCCTACTCCGATGAACGAAGAGCAAAATCAAGCGAATACGCAAAACAGAATGGAATACACAGGAGGTAATTTATAATGAAAAGATTTATTATTGATGAAAAAACAGGTCTCGCATACACACTCGTCGGTGATTATTATATCCCGAACATAACTCTTCCCGAACCCGATAAACGACCTATCGGAATGTGGGGCAGAAAACGTCTCGCCTATCTCAAGGAGCATCGCCCGGCACTTTACAACAGACTCGTTCTCCGTTGCAAACTCCACAGTCACCTTGCCGATGTGAATGAGCAGGCAACAGAAAGACTTGACCGACTCATTGAGCAGATGGCAAAAGCAGAAGGTGTAAACGAAAGGCTGAAAATCATAGACCAGATGCTCTGGGTTGCCCGAATGAATAACATCCGCAACCGTGCCGAAGAAATCATCCACGTTGAGCTGATTTACGATTAAAACATACTGCAGAAATAATCTTTACGGAGGTTTTCAAAATGTCAGGATTCATCAAAGAATTCTATTACGGTAACATTGAACCGCAGGAATTCAGTCCCGAACTTGCCGCAAAATTAAAATTAAAGCTGAATGCTCTTGTTGAAAATGAAAAAGCTCTTGATTCAACGTTAAAAGGCGAAGAAAAAGACTTGTTTCTGAAATATGTAAATGCACACAATGAGTTTATTGCAGTCAGCATCACAGACAGTTTCATCTCAGGCTTTCGCCTCGGAGCAAGGTTTACTTACGATACGTTTGTCAATGATAACAATTAAATTAATGTATCAAATGATAATGAGGGCTATTCTAAAGCACTGTTTTTCACACTTGTACGATTTTTTCTTTTCAAAAAAGCAAGAAAGCGCCTATTTTTACACCGATTTCACTCTTTTTAGCTGTTGCTTTTAATTTACTGCAAAAAAAATACTTGACTTTATTTCAACGATGTGCTAATATATGGATAACAAAGAAAAAGCGCACCGATGCTGATAGAACATCGATACGCTGACGGTGTACTTGACACCTTTAATGTGGTAGTTAAAGTTTAGCAGAAATCTGTTCCTATGTCAAGTAAAACGTCTATTTGTTAATACTTCAAGAAAGGAGAAACAAACTGTGTTTTACATTGACAAGGTTCATTACGAAAAAGATTACTATGGAAACAAGCTGTATATTTCCAGAGTTAAAGGAACTACTTCTCTGTATGAAACCGCAACCAAAGAATACTCAAAGCAATCGGTAATTGATTTTATCAACGACGGCAATGTGGTAAAAACTAAATACCGCAGAAATTATTCTTGGGTTGTTGGTGAAGATGTGCACGTTGTTGATAACCGTTATATCAGAACGGACAAAAACAACATCAAAGCTGATAATCTCGAAAATTTACCTGAGTATTAAGATTAAGGGCGCAGGATTCTATCTTACTGCGTCCTTTCTTAAATTAAGGAGTTATTATGAGAACTTTAAAATTAAGTGAAGTTGTTGATATAAAATTCTGTTCAGTCAATGCCAGCAGAATGAAAACACAGCAAGAACAAACAAAATGGTTATCATGTTCAAACTTTGTATCAGATAACAACATTGTAGGTATCCCTGCTATAACCAACTTCGTTCCCGATGAAAACTTTGCAATTCATCCAGGAGACATCGTAATCAAACGCATTTCTCCAAGTTATATTAATTATGTATCTGACATAGGTGAAGGGCTTTATGCCGGAAACAATCTTATAGTGCTAACCGTCCGAGAAGGATTTAATGCAAAATATTTGGCTATGATTTTAAACAACCAAATACCTTCAATCTCAGAATCTTCTTCAATCGGTGCAGTTATGAAATCTATAAGCAGACCAGATATTGAAAAAATAGAAATACCTGTACTCCCACATAAAAAACAAGAACTATTAGGCGAGATATGGTTCTTAAATATAGAACTAAAAAAAATGAAGAATAGACTTGCAGAACTGGAATGTAGCAAAAGAATTCACGAGTTAACCCGATATATTAACTTAACCGGAGGAAAAAACAATGACTAAGATGACAACCTTTGATGATATTAAGAAAGCTCTTTGGGCGGGCGCTAATACTTTCCGCGACAATATCGACGCATCTAACTATAAGGACTACGTGCTTTCGATGTTTTTTGTAAAGTATCTTAGCGATACATATAAAGAAAGTGTTGAAGAACTTGAAAAGGAGTACTCCGGCATTCGTTTGGAACGTCAGATCGAAAACCTACCTTTTTCTTTAAAGAAAGAGCACACCTTCGATTACCTGCTTGACAATAAGTTTGCAAACGACCTTGGCAACAAAATCAGTGAAGCGTTGACGGGCATCGAAAGTTCAAATGCTATTCTTAACGGTATTTTCCGCGGCATTGACTTTAATAGTGAAAGCAACCTTGGTAAAAAAGAGCAGAAGAACCCCCTTCTCAGAAACTTGCTTGGAGATTTTGAGAATTTAAATCTTAGACCCAGCTGTATTGAAACCAAGGAAGGCCAAATTCCTGCCGATGTTATCGGCGATGCATATGAATATATGATCGGCGAATTTGCAACAATGGCAGGTAAAAAGGCAGGAAGCTTCTTTACCCCTCAGCAAGTGTCTGAAATTATGGCACAAATCGTATGTCCTGTTGAAAATGACCGCGTATATGACCCGACATGTGGTTCCGGTTCATTGTTGATTCGTGCGGCACGTAAGGGCGGTTTTGATAAGGTTCAAATGTATGGCCAGGAGAAAAACAATTCTGCCATCTCTATGGCTCGTATGAATATGTTTATCCATGGCATTGAGGACGCCAACATTAAATGGGGTGACACCCTTGCAAATCCTCAGCACTTGGATAGCGATGGCAATCTTATGAAATTCGACTGCATTGTCGCTAATATGCCTTTCAGTCTTGACAAATGGGCTTCCGGCTTCAACCCCGGCGGTGAGGTTGCGGTTGATGATGACGAAGAAGAAACCGCAAAGGGTAAAAAAGGCAAGAAAAAAGAATTTAAAATGGAGGCAGGTCTTGACCGTTGGCACCGCTTTGATATGGGTGTTCCCCCTGCAAGTAAAGGCGACTGGGCTTTCCTTTTGCATATGATTGCAAGCATGAGCGGTAATGGACGTGTGGCGGCTGTTGCTCCTCACGGTGTTCTCTTTAGGGGTGCTGCCGAAGGTCGAATCCGTCAAAGCATTCTTGAAAAGAACTTGATTGATGCGGTTATCGGTCTTCCCGAAAACCTTTTCTACGGCACAGCTATTCCCGCTTGTATTATTGTATTTAGAAAAGGACGCACTTCTTCTGATATTCTTTTCGTAGACGCTTCAAAAGAATTCAAGAAAGATAAAGCAAAAAATATGCTTCTTCAGGAGCACGTTGATAAAATTGTTGCAACCTACAAAGCGTATAGAAATGGCGAAAATGCTGAAATAGAAAAATATAGCCACGTTGCGCCCTTTGATGAAATCAAAGAAAATGAATACAACCTCAATATCCCTCGTTATGTTGATACCTTCGAGGAAGAAGAAATCATTGATATTGATGAGGTAAATGCAGAGATTGCAGACCTCAAGGTTAAAATTGCAGAAGTTGAAGAGCAGATGGCAAAGTATCTCAAAGAGTTGGGGTTAAATTAAAATGAGTAATTTGGATTTTAATGGTTTTAATTTTGACATTTCTCCAGCGGTAAATTCGGCGCAGCGGCTTTCAGCTCAAATGGAAGAAAGCTATGCCGTGATTGACCAAATTAATAGAGAAAAAGCTCGACGCGACGCCAAAATAGTTGCCGGTGCAGAGGCAAGTGTTGCACAGAAAGAGCTGATGGAAGAACAGTTGGCAGAACTGAAATCTCAAAATGATATACTCGCAGAGCAATTAAAAGCGGAGCAAGCTCAACGAGAGGTTCTTGAAGAACATTTAAAGGAAACAACCGAACAGAACGCACTTCTATCAGCCAACTATGAAAAGCTTAAAGAAATGTATAGTGCACAAAAAGAATCTAACGATGAAGCACGCGAGGATCTACGTAAGAGTCGCGTATTCAATGGGTGGATGATGGTCATTGCAATTATTGCAATGCTTGCCGCAATTGCCGGACCTATTGCAACGATTCTTGTTAGCAGGTGACATTATGAATGAACAAATAAAACAACGAATAACTCAAATGAATAATGGCGAAGTGCCAAACGGTTATAAAAAGACTGAGTTTGGTGTTTTTCCTTGCGATTGGATCACTGATAAAAAGCTTAAAGACTTAGGTGCTTTTGGTAAAGGCAAAGGTCTTCCCGGCGATAAGATGGTATCGGAAGGCGTGCCTTGTGTTGGATATGGCGATATTTATATGAAATATAACCATTTTCACTTTGAAGAAGCCAAAACCTTTGTTGATGAGGAAACGGCAGCTGAAAGTCAGCCTATCCAAAAAGGTACATTGCTGTTTACAGGAACAGGTGAAACCGCTGAAGAAATAGGCAAATGTGTTTGTTACAACGGCGAAGAAACAATATATGCCGGTGGTGATATCATTACTTTTGTTAGTGATGAAGTTGACCCTATGTTTTTAGCATATCAGCAGTACCAGGATTTTTCTTTAAGAAAAAAAGCTAGTTTTGGTCAAGGACATTCAGTTGTGCATATTCAAAGAGACAACCTTGAAAAACTCAATGTTGCTTTCCCTCAATCTGCAGAAGAACAATCTAAAATTGCCGAGATTCTTATAAAATGGGATGAGGCAATTGAATTGCAAGAAAAATTCCTCTTTACATTAGAGGCAAAAAGAAATGCCATTTTACAAAGTTGTTTTTCAAAAGAGAACTGCAGTAATTGGATTAAATTATCTGACTATGTTAGAGAGGTTTCAAGCAGAAATAATATCGGTTGCCAAAATGTAAAAAGTGTTTCTAACAAAAACGGGTTTATTGATCAATCATCTCAGTTTTCCAAGCAAGTCGCAAGTGAAGATGTTTCAAAATATAAAGTGGTAACAAAAGATTGCATCGCATATAACCCATCACGTATAAATGTAGGTTCAATAGCAATATACAATGAGGATGCTCCAGGAATAGTTAGTCCTATGTATGTTGTATTCAAATGCGTTAATATGAATCCTAAGTTCCTTCTTTTGATTTTGGAAACTGCACGAGGAAAATATGAGGTTAAATCATATCTTTCTGGAAGTGTTAGAAATTCATTAGCTTTTGACGATTTAAAATCTATAGAACTTGTTGTTCCTTCTAAAGAAAAATGGGAGGATATTGTTGGTGTTTTTAATATTATTGATGATCAATATGCTCTTTATAGCAACAAATTGGATTATATGAAAAAACAACGAAAAACTTTGCAACAATACCTTCTTAATGGAATAGTGCGCGTTTAATTCAAAATCACAAATAAGGAGAATGACTATGCCAAGTCATACAATATTTAATGAAAGACCAGAGTGTCAAGATAGATTAATATCCTTTTTGCAAAAAATGGGATATACCTATGTTTCAAGAAGTGAAGCGGAACAAAAGCGAGGAAGCTTGTCAAAAGTAATTTTCACAGACGAACTTATCCGCTTTTTAAGCAAACAAACTTACAAATACAAAGGATATGAACTTCTCTTTTCAGGGGAGTCTATTCAGCGTGC
>JAZNFD010000380.1:0-9242 GCA_045588975.1 Acutalibacteraceae bacterium
TTTTCCGTATTCGATATATTTTTCAAAATGTTTTCCTTCACCCTCAAAGCACACGGCACAAACCGTTTCCTTGTGGGCAAGAAGAAATTTTTTATAGCTTTCAAAGCTGCCTTTGATTATCGTCACCTGAGCGGCGGGCGCATAATGCTTATATTTCATACCCGGCGATTCCGCTTTTTCACCCTCACGCAGTTTTTCGAATACAGCGGGTGAAATCTGAATTGCGCCGAGCACATCCTCAAGCTGCTCGAGAGTGATTCCGCCGGGTCGCAGAAGAGTGGGGGGATTGGTGGCAAGAGTCACAACCGTTGACTCAACGCCGACCTCGCTTTCTCCCCCGTCAACAACGGCATCGATCTTGCCGTCAAGGTCCTCGATAACGTGGGATGCTCTTGTGGGGCTGGGTTTGCCCGATGCATTCGCGCTCGGCGCGGCAAGCGGCAGACCCGATTTTTCTATAATTTCTCTTGCACATTCGTGCGACGGCATACGGATTGCAACCGTATCAAGCCCTGCGCTGACCTCATCGGGAATAAGCGGGGATTTTTTCATTATCACCGTCAGCGGACCGGGCCAGTATTTTTCCGCAAGGTCATAGAGCCTTTCGTCAACCTTTTCGACAAGAGGTTCAATTTCTTCGAGCGACGCAACGTGCACTATCAGCGGATTATCCTGCGGTCTGCCCTTGGCAATAAAAATTTTTCTGACCGCTTCGCCGTCAAGCGCATTCGCCGCAAGACCGTAGACCGTTTCGGTGGGTATGGCAACAAGACCGCCGTTTTTCAATATTTCCGCAGCCTTGTCAATTGAATTTATTTCGTTGGATTTCAGATAAAGTGTATTCATTATTTTACTCACTTTTTAACTTTTCCGCTGTATCAGCAGTTATCAAAGCGTCAATAATCTCATCAAGGTCGCCGTTGAGGATCGCCTCAATCTTATAAAGGGTGAGATTGATTCGGTGGTCGCTGACTCTGCCCTGCGGATAGTTATATGTCCTTATTCTTTCACTTCTGTCGCCCGTGCCGACCTGAGCCTTTCGCTCGCCAGCAATGGCATCGTGCTGTTTTTCTCTTTCGGCTTCAAGAATCTTTGAGCGGAGAATCTTCATTGCTCTGTCCTTATTCTTGTGCTGACTGCGCTCATCCTGACATTCAACAACCGTACCCGTCGGGATATGGGTGATACGGATTGCACTTTCGGTTTTGTTGACGTGCTGACCGCCTGCGCCGCCCGAGCGGTAGGTATCTATCTGCAAATCGGCGGGGTTGATTTCGACGTCAACCTCCTCCGCCTCGGGAAGAACGGCAACGGTGACGGTTGAAGTGTGGATTCTGCCCTGACTTTCGGTTTCGGGCACACGCTGAACACGGTGAACACCGCTTTCGAACTTGAAGCGTGAATATGCGCCCTCTCCCTCAATCATAAAGCTGATTTCCTTGAATCCGCCAAGCTCCGTGGGATTGGAGCTGAGAATTTCGCTCTTCCAGCCCTTCGCCTCGCCGTACATCGAATACATTCTGAACAGAACGCCCGCAAAGAGCGAAGCCTCTTCACCGCCTGCGCCGCCTCTGATTTCAACGATAACGTTCTTATCGTCGTTGGGGTCACGGGGCAGAAGAAGAATTTTAAGCTCCTCTGCGAAAATCTCAACCTGCTCGCCCGCCTGCTCATATTCTTCCTGCACCATCTCACGGAAATCCTTTTCCATTCCGCCCGCATCAAGCATCTCCCTTGCTTCCTGAAGGGTTGCCTGAGCGGCTTTGAGCTGACGGTATTTTTCAACAATAGGGGTTAAAACCTTGAGCTCCTGCATAAACTTTTTATACTGTGCCATATCCGAAACGACATCGGCTTCGCAGAGCTTTTCGTTTATGAAATCGAAGCGTTCTTCAACTTTTACCAATTTATCAAGCATATATTATTCCTCATCACGGATTATTTTTTTGATATTTTTTTCGACCTTGACTCTTTCAAGCATAACTTCTCTGCCGCATCCGACACATCTGATGCGGAAATCCGCGCCGATACGCAGCACGGCAAATTTATCTTCGCCGCAGGGATGCTTTTTTTTCATCAGAAGAACGTCGCCTACTCTTACATCCATAATTATCTCTCCGTTTTATTGAAAATGCAAAGTTCAAAATGCATAATGCAAAATGAAGGGTCGCTACACTCCGTTTTTATATTGCTCTGCAAAACTGAAGAATAATTATATAAGAACCCCTCGCACTTTTTGTGCTCGTGAACCTTGTTATTTCATAATAATCGGTCACAGGCGGAGTCTATCCTTAATTTTGCACTTTGCACTCTGCATTCTGCATTCTGCACTTAAAAAAGTATACCATACTTATTAATTAAAGTATATGAAATCTGTAAATTTTTTTGGAATTATCTTCCCGATAAAACCATATACTAAACTATCGATAAACAGCCGTAAGGCGGAATGGTGGTCAGAAATGAGAATATTCAAACCCGAGGGTCAAATCATAACAACCGAAGAAAACAAGCGCTTCCTTTCAAACCGATTCACTCTGCGAGACGCATTTTATTCTGAAGCAACTCTTGAAGGGCGGGTCACAAGATGCGACAGCGAGCATAATCTCCACGTTGACCTCGGATGCATGAAGGGTATTATCCCGAGAAATGAAGGCGCCGTCGGAATCGAAGAAGGCACGGTCAGAGATATCGCTCTGATTTCGAGAGTCAACAAACCCGTTGCCTTTGTTATCACGGGATTCCGCTCCGACGAAAGCGGAAACACACTTGCCGTGCTGAGCCGCAAAAGAGTACAGAACGACTGCTCGAGGGAATATATTTCTTCGCTCCGTGCAGGCGATGTTATCCCCGCAACCGTCACCCACATTGAAGGCTTCGGCGTTTTCTGCGACATCGGTGCGGGCATAAGCGCTCTGATGCCGATTGACAGCATCTCCGTTTCGAGAATACCTCATCCGAGCGCAAGATTTTTGCCCGGTCAGAACATTTTTGCCGTTGTCAGAAGCATTGACGAAAACGGACGTATCACACTCAGCCACAAAGAGCTTCTCGGCACGTGGGAAGAAAATGCCGCTATGTTTTCCGTCGGCGAAACCGTGCCCGGAATCGTTCGTTCGGTTGAAAAATACGGGATTTTCGTTGAACTTGCACCCAACCTTGCGGGTCTTGCCGAGTTTTCCGAAGGAGTTACGGCAGGAAGCCACGCAAGCGTTTACATCAAGAGCATTATCCCGTCAAAAATGAAAATCAAGCTCATTATCGTTGACTGCTTCGATGCGGATTATCCCGTTGAAGCGCCGAAATATTTCATCCGTGACGGACATATCGACAGCTGGGTTTATTCTCCCGAGGGGAGCGATAAGATTATTGAAAGCGGTTTTTGAGTGCAGAGTTCAGAGTGCAGAACGCAGAGTTTTTAAAATCAAAGCGAAGCAATTATTCTGCCGCCGCCTGTAACGATATCTCCGTCATAGAAAACGGCACTCTGTCCCGGAGTCACGGAGCGTTGCGGCTCATCAAAGATAACCGTCACCGTTCCGTCGGTATTCGGGGTAATCAACGCGGGCTGTTCCTTTGCCTTGAAGCGGATTTTCACATTCGCTCTTATCGGTTCTTCAAGCTTGTCAAAAGCAATGAAATTCAGCTTGTCAGCAATGAATCCGATGCTGTACTGACTGCCGTTTTCACCGATTGTGACTGTGTTGTTTTCAGCGTTCATTCCCGTCACGAACATCGGCTTGCCGAATGCGCCGAGTCCCTTGCGCTGACCGATTGTATAGTTGATAATGCCGTTATGCACTCCGAGAATGTTGCCGTCTTTATCAATAAAATTGCCTTTCGGCGAGGTGATGCCGAGAGATGTGAGATATGCGATATAATCATCATCGGGAACAAAGCAGATTTCCTGGCTGTCCCCTTTTCGGGCAACGGGAAGTCCCGCTTTTTCCGCTTTCAGACGGATTTCTTCTTTATCCATACCTTCGAGAGGGAATTTTGCTTTTGAAAGCTGAAACTGATTGAGTCTGAAAAGAAAATAGCTCTGGTCTTTCGCGCTTTCGGAACGCATGAGCAGATATCTGCCGTCTTTTTCTTCGATTTTTGCATAATGACCCGTTGCGATTCCGTCGCATCCGATTTCAAGCGCATAGTCAAGCATTGCGCCGAATTTGACGGCAGCATTGCACTCAACGCACGGATTCGGAGTCCTTGCGGCAAGATATTCACCGATAAAAGGCTCAATAACATTCTTTCTGAAATAATCACGGCGGTCAAGAATGCGAAGCTCTATTCCGAGACAATCGGCAATTTTTTGTGCGTCAGCTATGTCGGAATCTGCATAATTATCAGGCTTCAGGCGAAGAATAACACCCGTAACGTCATATCCCTGCTCAAGCAGAAGCAACGCTGCTGCGCTGCTGTCTACCCCTCCGCTGAGTCCGACTGCAATTTTTTTCATTCTTTTCCCTCCGTTAATCAGCAAATTTAAGAATAATATTATAACACATATAATATAAAAATCAAATCCATCAATAGATTTTACCTCATATATTTAAAAAATACTTGCACAAATTTTCCGATTGATGTATAATTATTGTATATTAGGATACTGTGCGATTTTTTGAGAGAGGTAAAAATTATGCCAGCAGATTTGCATTGCCACACCAAACTTTCTGACAGCTCAATGGGTATTGATGACCTCATCGTGCTCGCTCAGAAGAAAGGTCTGACCACCATCGCCATAACCGACCGTGACTGCCAGGCAGGAACAGTCCGTGCAAAAATCATCGGTGAAAGAAGAGGGATTAATGTCATCCCCGGAGTTGAGATTTCGTCCACCGATTCAAAGTCGGGCAAAAACATCGAAATCATCGGCTATCTTTGCGACAGCCCTGACAGACTTGAGGGTCTTTGCCACAGAAACGTTATTTCAAGAAAAAAGGCAAGCCAGCTTATGACGCTCAAGGTTGCCCGTAAATATCCTATTTCACCCGAGCTTGTTCTCAAATGCGCAACAGGTTCGACCGCAGTTTTTGAGCAGCATATCATGCACGCTCTTCTTGAATGCGGCATTACCGACAAGATTTACGGCGAAATATATGACGAACTTTTCTCCCCAGAAAGCGAGGGAAACGTTCTTGTTAAAGTTAATTATGTGGATCCGACTGAGATTATTGATGCAATCCACGAAGCGGGCGGTGTTGCCGTACTCGCACATCCCGGTGCATCGAAGTGCGTTGATATTCTTGATGACCTTCTTTCAGCAGGAATCGACGGCGTTGAAGTGTGGCACCCCGAAAATGACGCCGAGCTGGAGGCAAAGCTTCTCAAATTCGCACGTGCAAACGGAATCCTCGCAATCGGCGGGACCGATTTCAAGGGTATGTACTCAAAAACCACCATCTGCGTCGGTGACTGTGCAACTCCCGATGCCGATGTCAAAGCTCTTATGAGCTATAAAACAAAAATGAAAAAGAAAAAAACTGCAACGGAGAGCAAATAAAAATGAGATCAAACGACGACGACATTAAAATTTTTCACCCAAAAAAGACGGATGCAGCAAGTGCGGATCTTGCAGAGCTTGCCCTGCTTGTCGACACCTACCGCAGCAACGGCAATATCGGAAAAGCGATAAAACTCGGCGAAGAGCTTTCGGCCATTTCGCCCGAATCGTTCTGCCCCGAGGATGCCGCCAGACTTACCACCAACGAAGTGCGTCAGCTTCGCGCGCTTATGGTTTTTGCGTGTCAGATAGCTCTTCACAAGTATCTGCCTCACACCATGCTCGCATCTCAGGCAATTAATTCGATGTATTCGAAGCTCAGTGAAACTGCCGCAGGATTCTTTTCGAATATCTCCGACGGCTCTTCTTTCACATTTTACTATCTTTCCGTCAGAAAAAGTAAAGATGTTGTCGAAAATATCGGCAAAAATTATGCCATGCTTTGTGACAAAGATGACGACGAATATCTCTCAGCCGTCGGCGGACGTGTTTTCTCGCTTGTCGACGTTTATGTTTGCGATATGATAGAGAAAGCAGAGTTTGCAGAATAACAAAATTCAGGAGTAAAAATTATGTGGCTTGCGGTTAAACAGATTATTGCGCTTATCGTTTCACTTCTTACAACAATTTTCCCCTCAAGCGAATTTCTCGCAGGGTTCGACGCTCTTGAGCTTGCAACAAAAGCAGATAATTGCAGGCTGAATGCCGCTGTCGTTTCCGACGTGCATATTGACGTTGACTGGCCCATCGGCGAATGGATATGGGCAAACGGTCTTAACGACCTTGAGCGTTCAAAGGATACAGTTGATGCGCTTATCGTTTCGGGCGACCTCACAAACTACGGCGATGCTGCTTCAATGGAAAGCTTTTTTGAAATTATGGCAGACAGCCGTAGCGCCCAAAACTGGGTAATCGCAATGGGTAACCACGACGTCGGCCACGTTGAGGACAGACCTCAGGAGCAGGCAAGACAGGAGTTCGTTGCTCTTTATAACGAGCTGAATCCCGCAGACGAAAAAATCGAAAAAGCGTATTACAAAACAGATGTCAACGGCTACCGTTTTGTTGTTCTTTGCGATGACGGTGAAGACACGTGGGACCATCCCGATATGGCAGAGGAGCAGTATCAGTTCCTCGATGATTCACTTGCCGAAGCAGCAGACAGAGGTCTTCCGATGTTTGTTGTCTGCCACGTCCCCGTCGAAGGCGTTAACGGTCAGGATAAAATCTGGGAGGACGGCGGTCTCGGCGATTGCAGCGACAGAGTTCAGTCAATCCTTGAAAAGTATGAAAACGTATTCTTCATCAGCGGCCACGTTCACACAGGCATCAACGGCCCTCTTGTTGAAACCGTATTCGGCTTTTCCTGCGTTGAAACCATCAATGGTGTCAACTACATAAACCTTCCCACCTATATGATTATCAACAGATACGGTGTGCCTTGGGGCGGCATGGGCTTCCAGATGGAAGTTTATGATGACGAAGTTCTCTTCAGAGCAAGAAACTACGGCTCATCAAAATGGTACCCCGTTTATGACCACAGCGTTCCCCTTGTATAATCAGTTAACCGGCGTCTTCTCCGAGGATGCCGGTTTTTTATAAAATACTGTTGACTTTATCGCACGGATGTCATAAAATAGATAAGCGGTTTTAATGTTTCTGTATTGATGCATTATCTTAAAGCTTAATATTTCGAGGTGTGGTGGCTACGGCATTGCCGCCGCCGGTGGCGGAAGAAGGCAATGACGGAGCAGGAAGAAACACAGAGCAATGCGATGAGCTCCAAGCGAGCAGTGCGACAATGTTTCTGACCGATAGTTGGCAGCGCAAAGCGGACTGCTTTTGCAAACTGTATTGATGCATTATCTTAAAACTTAATATTTCGGGGTGTGGTGGCTACGGCATTGCCGCCGCCGGTGGCGGAAGAAGGCAATGACGGAGCAGGAAGAAACACAGAGCAATGCGATGCGCTCCAAGCGAGCAGTGCGACAATGTTTCTGACCGATAGTTGGCAGCGCAAAACGGACTGCTTTTGCAAACTGTATTGATGCATTATCTTAAAACTTAATATTTCGGGGTGTGGCGCAGTTGGTAGCGCGCGTGGTTTGGGACCACGAGGCCCAGAGTTCGAACCTCTGCACTCCGACCAAAAGATGATAATCCGAACCTATGTTTTAATTTAGGTTCGGATTATCTTTTTAATAAAGCCAATGGTAATTATTCACACCTCGCAATTTAGGTTGACAACATCCTAAAATATGTATATAATACTATTGAGAAACAAAGGAGGAATACGAAATGAACATTAACATTAATCAGATCGTTCCTATTTCGGAAGCGAATCAGAATTTTTCAAAAATTGCTCGTCTGGTTGATAAAGCGGGAGAAGTATATATTTTTAAAAATAATAAACCCAAATATAAACTTGTTGATATAGAAAGTGACACAACTATCGAAATGAGTGACAACGAAAAAATTGATTTTGTGGCAGCAAGAATTCTAAAAAAATATCGACGTGCATTTGAGGAGCTTGCGAAATGATAAAATTCAGTCAAGAAAAAGTGCTTTTGCTGCATAAACTTATTACAGAAGAAACCGGCGGCGATCCGAATATCCGCGATTTTGCGTTGCTTGAAAGTGCGTTGGAATCTGCTTTTCAGACATTTGGAGGGAATGAACTTTATCCTTCAAAAGAAGAAAAAGGTGCAAGACTTGGTTATGCCTTGATATCCAATCACGCATTTGTGGATGGCAATAAAAGAATCGGAATGTATGTTATGATGACCTTTCTTGAGGTTAACGGAATTAAAATCGACCCGACTGTTGATGATGTTGCCCGTGTGGGACTTGCCGTTGCATCGGGCGAAATGAAATATGATGATTTGCTTGAATGGATCATTAATAATAAAAAGTTTTAATTATATTTGGTGACTAATAAGTGACTAAACAAATATGAAAACTCGTGGATTTCAGTGGAACAAAAACCGTTGATATTCCTTGATTTCAGCATTAAAAAACAGCCCCAAATATTAAAAACTAAAATTTGGGACCACGAGGCCCAGAGTTCGAACCTCTGCACTCCGACCAAAAGATGATAATCCGAACCCTCTCTTCAAAGCAGGAGATGCGTTCGGATTTTTCATTTCTTACAGTATTTTAGAATGAGAAAACGGGGATGAAAATCATCCTCGCCGAATTAAGATTTATATTAATCTGTACTTCGTTCTCTTTCGGCTTTCCACTTTTCAAAAGCTTCTTTGCCTTCTTCGCTTTCGTAGAATGCCCTGATTTCCGGAAGTAAAGCTCTTGCTAAAGATTCCATAACATCCTTGGGTATTCCTGTGCCGAAATCATTTTCTTTTTTGGACTTTGCCATGCTAACCGGTAGTTTTTCTCCTTTCTGAGTTTTGTCAGATAGGAGGTTCCTTATGAAAGATCATTTACTCATCTATATTTTAATCCTATTTTAAATTTTTGTCAAACTTTTTTCACCGTTGTAAATCGACTGATTTTTTACAACTTGAAATTCAGCTTTTGGAACAATAGAACCGCAAAATTGAGGTTACAGGTCAAACTATACGCACCCCTCAATTATCGCACTCTGAGACCGTTGATATACAAGGGTTTCAGAACCTTTATTTGGTAAATTTTTAACTATAACAAAAGAGTTCTTTATTTCTTAGTTTTTGCAACTTAAAAATTTGTTGTGTAGGAAAAGTAACCGCAAAATCGGGGCAACAGG
>JAZNFD010000381.1:0-3937 GCA_045588975.1 Acutalibacteraceae bacterium
CCCTATCGTAACGTAAGAAAAATGTTTGCACTGACTACACATAAATCAAGAGTCTGTTCACAAAATAAGACCTTATCAAATTGATTTTTGCGTGATATAATCACAACAGAAGCTTCGAGAAAAAATTGAAAAAGGTGAAAATTATGAACAATATTTTCAGCGACAATCTTAAAAAATTCCGTCTTGCAAAGGGCTTCACTCAAGAGCAGGTTGCAGAAAAACTGAACGTTAATGCACAGACCATTTCCCGTTGGGAATGCGGAACTACTCTGCCCGATGTCCTGACCTTGCCTGAACTCGCAAGACTCTACGAAGTAACAGTTGATGATTTCTATAAAAAGAGCACCGTTGCTTACGATAACTACGCACAGCGTCTCGCTTCCGTTTATGAGAAATCCCGTGACCCCGAAGATTTTATGCGTTGCCGTATCGAATACGAAAAGCTTATGAAAAGCGGTGAGCTTTCCACAGAGGATAAGTGGCTCTATGCATGGATTCATATGTATATGATGAATTATTGCAGGGACATTGCGGTTGAGTGGTATGATAAAGCCGTCAGCGATGACCCGAATGATGACCCCGAAAATTATCAGCTCGCCTGCATGCAGAGAATATGGATGTTCTTTCTTCTTCACAAAGAGGATGAAATTATTTCCGAACTCCGAGAAAAAGTAAAATCAAATCCTGGTAATCCGAGAGAAACAGACAACCTCCTGATTGCCCTTATCTGGGCAGAAAAATTTGATGAAGCTTACAGCATTTTTAAAAATTCCATCAAAAAATTCCCCGATGACTGGCGGATGTATATTCACGGCGGTGACATCGCAAAAGACCTCAGAAAATATAATGAGGCTTTGGAATACTACAACCGAGCAGGCGAAATCGGAACATACTTCTGCGATGAAATGGATTGCAAAGTCGGTCTGTATGAAGAAATGGGAGAATATGAAAAGGCTTATAATGAGTGCATGAAAATGGCAGATATTTACCGCAGCAGAGGTTACGATGTTGAGGCTGATATGGCAGAGAAAAGAGCAGAAGAAGTTAAAAATAAAATCAAAGAATAAACATCAACCTGTACGATTGATTTACTGTCCGCAAAATTTGGAGCAGATCAGAGTGACTGCCGCACTTTTTATATTTATATTTAATCATTAATTACATTAAAACCCTTTTGGATACACAAAAGGTGAACGAAAAGAGAAAAACCAAGACCTCCTCGCAATGGCATCGCCAAAAACAAGGAGGTCTTTTTGTTAGGAGTGACAAGCTAAGCAATCCTGATAATCTGTTCGTAGAGCATTACATATTCACTCATTATCTGTCTGTTGTCATGATAGTGTCCGAAGAACCACTTTTTGAATTTTGTCTTTTTCATAATAATATCGAAATATTCTGTCAGTTCATCAGCTTTATAACTACCGCCTGAAAACATAGCGGATATTTGCTGAGGACAACAATGAGTGATTATAAAATCCACATTAAAATCGTGTTCAGCAAGAGTTTTTAATCCGAATTCCATCTCTTCTGCACTTGGCATTTCTTCTTTCCACCAAGAAACATTATTCACCCGAAAGAACTTATTTGCTTTGGTCCAGCGTTTGAGTTCATCTTTGAATTCTTTTGATGTTTCAAAATCTGCAGGGTCAAGGATACCATCGTCTATGTCATGACTCCTTGCTCCGCCAAAAGCAAATATTTTTTTACCACAAATATCAAAAAGATATCCGCGCATCAGATGATAAATATTATCACGGATTTTGTGAGCCTTACCGCTGTAAAAATCAACAACCTCAAATTCATTATTCAGACGAGTATAGTTTTCATGATTGCCGTCAACAAAAAGTGTTGTAAAAGGCTTATCGTTTAACCAATTCAGCCAATGTCTTTCTTCATCGGTGTCATGCCACAAGCCAAAATCACCGCAGATAATCACAAAATCATCCCGTGTCATTTCCTTTTGTTCAGGAAATATATCAGTAGAGAATCTGGTCCAGTCACCGTGTGTATCGCCGGTACAATAAATCATAATATACCATTCCCCGTAGCAGTTATTTGAACGTGTCAAGTGTGAACTTTGCACCATGGCGGAAACCGTTTATAAAAGCATCTGCAAGAGATGATGATGCAAACTCATTATATGCATCCACATATTTTTGAAATGTTTTTCCGCTTTCAGTCTCTTTTAAATTCTCGGCAAGTTGTCTCTCAATTTCTGTCAGGGCACTCAGCTTTTTCTTAAGTGATTTTGAGAATTCGGGTGTGAATTCCTGTGTTTCGATGTTTCCGTAGTAAAACTCTTCGATATAGCCCATATATCCTCCTTCTGTTAACATGTTTTTACACATTAATTATACAGAAATCAGATAAGCACGTCACGTTCTATAGCGCACAAAGATTTAAAGCAGATATGTAATCACGGCCTCTGTTGCGCACAAAAAGCCATATAAGACTATCTTATATGCTTTAATTATACATTATCTAAAAACTGAACTGCCCGGTACTTTAATGTGCCGGGCAATTTGCTTTTTGAAGGGAGTTTTATGGGACATCAAAAGTTTTATTATATAGACATAGGATATTAAAATTGACATCAAAGAAAGGAATACGGTTATGGAAAATGTTTTTATAACAATCACAGGAGTCAAGAATTATTTCGGTATGAAACCTTTCAAGGTTGGCAAGATTTTCAGAATTGTCAAGGAAGAAGACAATGATTATGATGAGGAAGCAATCCGTGCAGAGCTTCCTGCCATTGACACAATCGGTTATGTTGCCAACAGCACAAACACTGTTTATGCGGGTACTGTCAGCGCTGGCAGACTCTACGACAAAATCGATGATTATGCATATGCACAGACAATGTTTATCACTCATTCGAGCGTTATCGCACTTGTTCTTTCACCCGATGAGGTTGAAGTCGACAAGGATACTACGCCCGTCAAAGAAAAAGAATCGGGCAGCACCAAACCAAAAACAAAAGCAAAAATCGGATTTTGAGAGGTAACAAATATGATATGGTTATTATCATTTTTAGCAGGATTAGCGGCTTTTTATAAAGCGATAACAAAGGGCATGTAAAACCACAACAAGTTAGAGAGGTGCAGAATATGTGGGTAGTTTTTCTGATTACTTTATCTGTCGGTGTATTCTGGAAAGAAATTTCTAAAGATTATTACGATTGAGGAATCAACTATGCTTGATGAAAAAACAACCTCGATTAAACAAAAACCATCCGTTTAGGGTGGCGCTTTTCTGGTCCTAAAGATATCATCTTGCATAAAACGAAACAGTCATTTTTGGATTATGTGTCAATGGATTTTGCAATATCCCGAATATATAATTAATTTAAATATGGAAAATAAAAGGAGATATAAACTATGTCCAAAAATGCAAAGGGAATGGCAGATAAACCCGCATTGGAAGATAAATTTAAAATTGAGAAATACATAAAAGGTCTTGCAGCATTTATCAAAGATTGCGAAGTGCCTATGACTATTGCCGTTCAGGGCGACTGGGGCACGGGTAAAACAAGCATTATGGAAATGGTAAGGAAAGAACTCACAGGAGTTAAATGCGTGTGGTTCAATACCTGGCAGTATTCCCAGTTCAATATGGGCGACCAGTTGCCGTTGATTCTCCTTTCATCGCTTCTTGAAAAAATCACAGAAGAATCGAGTCACAGCAATGCAAAGGAAAATGCCAAAAAAGCCCTTAAAACCATCTTCAAAATGGGTATGACGGTAGTCAGCAACGTCACAAACGGTGCAACCGAAGGTGTTGAAAACTGTTTGTTTAGCGATGGCGAAGAAGCAAGTCTTCCCGATGCCATAGGAAAACTGAAAGACAGTTTTCAGAATGCAATCGATGAGATTTGTAAAAACAAAAATTTAGACCGAATTGTTGTGTTTGTTGATGACCTTGACCGTCTTAATCC
>JAZNFD010000382.1:0-7705 GCA_045588975.1 Acutalibacteraceae bacterium
GGTATAACTCCAATACGGTTTTCTTTTTTAATCCTCTAATTTCTTCGCAAAATGCATCAATTTTGATGCTACACCAAAACCTAAACTCTGATGCAGTTTAATGCTTGCATCGTTTGTGATTTCACAATCGCTTGCAAATTCTTTGCAGCCTTTTGATTTTGTCCAATTCTGACAGCAGATAACAAGTTCTGTCCAATTGCAGGTTCTGACGGGAACGGAATCGAGATTATAAATCCGTGCGTTTTTCATTGATAAGAATATCGGCGAATGGCTTGCGATTATAAACTGACAGCCGAAGAATCTTGCCGAATCGTAAATGAAATTTGCAAGCTCTGTCTGAAGCTTTATTGACAGACTGTTTTCAGGCTCATCGAGCAAGTAAAGAGCGTTTTCGCCTATGCGGTCAACGAAAAACTTCATTGCGGTTTCGCCGTTTGAACAAATATCAAGATTTTTACCCACGTTCTTTTTTACATATTTTGAAAGTGAATTTTTCTTTGCCGCCGCATCGCGGATTTCCTTCCATCGGTCATAATCCTCAAGACCTTTGAATCGCCTTTCTTCGGGGTCGGATATCTTTGATTTCAGTTCAAAATATGTTTCGGATGCTTCTTCTCTGCGGGTATCAATTCCTTCATTGATGTTTCGCAAATCAAGAACATAATCAAAAACATCGTCACTCGAAATATAACGGATTTCCTGCGGTCTTTTTGCAAGCTCTGAACGGCAGTAATTAACATATTCGCCGAAAAACGGACTGTTATTGAACTCGGACTGACGGGCGGCGTGAAGCTTCTGCGCAATAACGTTCAGAAGGGTTGTTTTGCCCGAACCGTTACCGCCATAGAAAATAGTTACGGGCGAGAAACTGATATGTTCCAATTCTTTGTCGGGAAAAATTTTGAACGGATACATCGTGTTGAAACAAGTTCTGTTTTCAAATCTTATGAACTGAATTTCCGTATAGTCAGACGGCAGGGAAAATCTTTCAAGATAAAGCATATTGCGCCTCCTTTTGGGGTTATGCTTTGATTATACGCTCTTTACTGTGTCATAAAACGGACTTGTTGCCGAAATTACAAGTATTTCTGCATATAAACCAAGTTCTGATATGTGCCGTCTTTGAGTTTGCAATAGTTGGGTTTGACTGCAACAACTTTAAAACCGAATTTTTCGTAAAGCGCTTTTGCTCTGTCGTTGCCCTCAATAAAATCAAGCTCAACGATTTCTGTGCCTTCGTAATTTTGGGCGGCTTCAATGAGTGCCTCAAACATTGCGGAGCCGATGCCGAGATTCCAATATTTTTGGGTTATTGATATACCCAATCCCGCACGGTGGAAATTCTTACAATTGTTGAAGAAAGTGATATCACAGCATCCGACGGGTCTGCCGTCGATATAGCACGCAATCACAAGGTTATTTTCAGATTCACGCATACTGCGTATCCACTCTTGTTCTCTTTCAACAGAAACATTATCCCAATACTCGGCATAATGGGTCAGAAAATCAGTTTCTCCGCAAGCGGTTTTGATGTTATCGAGCATTACTTCGGCATCTTCAATGCAAGGCGTTTTCAGAATCGCATTCTGACCGTTTTTAAGAATTATTTTCTTTTCGTCAAATATCATATTATTCACCAACTTTTTCTGTGTTTTCGGCATAATACTGCGCCTGTGCGTTCCAGAGCTCGGAGTATTTGCCGTTTGTATCTTCAAGGAGTTCTTCGTGGGTGCCTTCCTGGATAACTGCGCCGTTATCAAAAACAACTATTCTGCTGCAGAATCGGCAGGATGAAAGTCTGTGGGAAATATAAACGGCTGTTTTGCCGCCTGCGATATCATTGAATCTTGAATAAATTTCGCTCTCGGCCATGGGGTCGAGTGCGGCGGTGGGCTCGTCGAGAATAACAAACGGTGCATCCTTATAGAGTGCTCTCGCAATGGCGATTTTCTGTTCTTCACCGCCCGAAAGATCGATGCCGTCTTTTTCATAGAGCTTATAGATTGACTGCTTCAGCTTCTTCGGGAATTCCTCAACTCTTTCTTTTACGCCTGCCATTTCAAGGCATTGCCATACTCTTTCTTCATCGTATTCATCTGAGCAGGCAACGTTTTCACCGACGGGGAATGCAAGGAGCTTGAAATCCTGAAATACGATTGCGAAAAGCTTCAAATATTCCGCATAGTCAAACTCACGGATGTCAATTCCGTTGAGAGTGATTCTGCCTTCGGTGGGGTCATAAAGACGGCAAAGTAGTTTTATCATCGTTGACTTACCGCTGCCGTTCATACCGACAACCGCAAGCCTTTCGCCCGACTTAATCTTCATACTGAAATTCTTTAAAATCATCGGTTCTGTTTCGGGATAGGCAAACGAAACGTTGTGAAACTCAAAAACAGAGTTTGCAGGGTCAATGCCGTCAACCGTTCTTGTGCCGTTTTCCATGTCGGAAACAAGATTGAGATATTCAATCTCCTGCTTTAACTGAGCGTTGTTTGCGCGCAAATAGCCTGCGTTGCCTGCAATATCCGTGCAGGCAGAAATCAGCTTTGTTATAGCGCCGTAATATTCAACAACCTTGCCTGCACCGAATGCACCTGCAAGTGCTTTGAGACCGACGAAAATATAGACAAGACCGCCGAGCAGATTTGTTGAAACCGTGCTTATCTGACCGATGGTTGCCCAGACCCTGAAAGTATCCTTTCTCATCTTTGCGGTAGGGTTATAAATCTTTTCGGTGATTTCTTCGTTGATAAGCCCTTTTTCGTTGAAAATTCTGACATCCTTGCCACTTTCGTTTTCGTTGAGATATTTCTGATTATAGTATTCAAGAATCGGGTTGAATTTCACAACTCTGTTGAAAATATTGAACTGCTTTTTCTCGCTCAGGCTGTGATACTTAACCGAGAGTGCAATCATAACGGCGGAGAAAACAACAAGCGACATACCGAGCAGGGGCGAATCGACAAACGCCATAAATCCCGTAAGCTTTGCAGGCGATTTGCTGAAAACCATACCCGAAATCATAACAATTGCAACGATAATCGAGAATACGCAGGATATCATTTCTGCCACACATTCGGCAACCCAGGTAAGACCGTTGCCGTTATTTGCATTTTCTTCGATTTTGCCGCGAAGCTCCTGAACGGATGAGCTTTCCGCCTTTGCATAGTCGAGTTCAAGTGCCTTTCGGGAGAGAAGAGCAGAATGCTTTTCCCAACAGCTGTTGAGCATTATCAAGGCTTTTCGGTTGATTGTTCTTATTATAACGTCAATAACGAGTGTTGTGATTGTTGCGATGAGAACGTATTTCAATATCTGCTCAAAGCCCTGCTTTTCGGTGAGTGCGGTGATGACAAGACCCGTGCAGTAAATTGTGATATAAGGCGTAACGGCACGGAGAATTTTAACGATGAGATTGAGTGAAAAATAATTTTTGCCGAGATAGATTTTAACAAGCTTAAGACCTTGTCTGATTATTTCAAAATCTTCTTTGAAACTTTTCATATAACCGCCTCCTCTCTGTAATATCGGCTCTGTGTTTCAAACATTTCGGCATATTTTCCGCCGAGCGCAAGCAATTCCTCGTGAGTGCCCGATTCAATGATTTTTGCATCGTCAAGAAGAATTATTCTGTCGCAGAAACGGGTTGACGAAAGTCTGTGGGATATGTAAATTGTGGTTTTATCTTTTGTAAGCTCGCTGTATTTGAGATACATATCGTTTTCTGCAATGGGGTCGAGTGCAGCGGTAGGCTCGTCAAGAATGATTATCGGAGCATCTTTATAAAGTGCCCTTGCAAGCAGAAGTCTTTGAAGCTCACCGCCCGAAAAAGCAACCGCACCTTCATGCACTTCACGGACAAGCAGAGTGTTTTCTTTCTGCGGCAGACTTTCAACCTTATCAAGTATTCCTGCAAGGCTCATGCATTCACGGAGTCTTTTGCGGTCGATTTTATTTTCTTCGCAAAGTGCGATATTCTTTGCAACCGTTGCAGGAAGCAACGCACAATCCTGAAAGAGCGTTGAGAATAGCTGATAGTATTCGTCACGGTTGAAAAGTCGGCTGTCGATGCCGTTAATGAGAATCTGACCCTCGTTCGGAATGAACAGACCGCAGATGAGCTTAACAAGCGTTGATTTGCCTGCACCGTTAACGCCGACAATCGCAATTCTCTCGCCTTTATTTATTTTCAGCGAAAGATTATCAACCGAAGGCTTTTCGGCTTCGTCGTAAAAGAAAGTGAGATTTTTAAGCTCGATTTCGCAGGGTAAATCCTTGCACGACGGCAGCTTTTCGCCCTCTTTGGTGTTCATTTTATCCTCGATATCAAGGAATTGTCTGAAATCGCTGACGTTGTGTGTACCGGAAATGATTTCCGAAATTGAGTCAACAAGCTTTGCAAGCCACTGACCGAACCCCGTTATCGCACCGAAATAGAGAGAAAAATCGCCGAGTGTCATCTCGGAATTGAGCTTGAGATAAATGAGATAGATATACGCACCAAGGCTTACACCGAATTTGAAAACATCTTCAAGCATGCAGTTGAAGTAGTGACCGTTGTTTCGCAGGATGTTCCACCAATTTGCATCGTCAAGGTGCTTGTCTATTTTTCTCATAAGGAAGTCGGACATATTGTAAATGCGGACGTCCTTTGCGTTTGAAAAATCTTTTGAACGGTAGGTAACGTAGTGCAGACGAAGAAAGATTTCGGCAACCTTGTCCTTCATTTTTTCTTTCCATTTGTTGAAAATCAGCCAGCCTGCCATGCTGATGCCGTAGCAGAGAATGAGAATGGGTATAAACCACGGGTTGCACTCAACGATAATTGCCGTGAATGCCGTGAAACCGAAAGCAGAGGAAGCGACGGTTGCGTTGAGCTCAATAAATCTTGCGACGCTTCCGTCCCAGCCGTGAATTGCATTCCACGCTTTTTCACGCAGAACACGGGTTTCGTTGTAGGTGTAGTTGTTATAGTCCATACTCATAACCTTGTTGCAGATGAGTCTGTGAAGCATAATATCTCTTGCGAGCATTCGTCCCTGGTGGCTTTTGTTATACATAACGTTATTCAGATATCCGAACGCAATGAGCAGAACAGAAAGAATACCGACTTTGAGCAGAAGCTCCGAAGCAGACGTTTTGTTTTCGACGCAGTCGAGAACGATTTTCGGCAGATATGCCGCCACAACCGAGCTTACCGCACCCAGCGGGGTCAGACCGATTTGCATAATCACATAGGATTTGTCAAAACCCCAATGCTCTTTCAGCATAAATTTTAAGTTGCTGAAATAATTATATTTTTTCTTCACACGCTTTCCCTCCTGATAAGTGAAAGAATTATTGAAACGGTAACAGCGCAAATGACAAGATAAATAAATGCGCCCGTTGATTCCCGAAGCGCCGCAACGGCACAGCTGAGCATAATCAAGCCTGCGGCGATGAAATATCCGCCGAGAATTTTGTGTCTTTCGGGATTTTTACACGTTATGTTAACGAAGCCTTTGAGCTTATTGCGGCAAATTGAAATCCCGAGTGCAAAATGAACAACCGCAGAAATCAAAGCAACGATTGAATAGTATTTCATTTTATCTACCTCCATTTAGCAATAAACACAGCGGCGAAAGCATAGCCTCCGCCGCTTCAGTATTAATGATAAATTAAAAATCAAACGATTGAAATATGCTCTGCAATAGTGTGGATTTAATGTTCAAAAGTGTTGCAGATGTTGATGCTTGTTGTGAATATATTTCCCTCGCAGGAAACAAAAACATCGCCGTCATATTTCTGTGCAATCGTTTTTATGCTCTTGAGTCCGTAGCCGTGGTTGAGCTTATCGGCTTTCGCTGTGCCGATATGCTTTGTGTCAACCTGAGCTTCAACGGGATTCTCAACGGAAACAACAATTCTGCCGCCCATTGTGATAATGCTTGCAAAAATCGTTTTCTTCGTGCCGTTACCGAGACCCTCTGCAGCTTCAATCGCATTGTCGAGTGCGTTGCCGATAAGTACGCCGAGCTCGAGTAAATCAACGTTGATTTTATCCGAAATCTTTACCGAATAATCGAGTGTTATTCCCTTGCTTTCGGCAATGGCGAGCTTTGACTGAAGAACAGCATCAACTGCAGGGTTGCCCGAATTTATAACACCGTTGTTTGCTTCGTCAAGAAAATCCACTTCGCCTTTTATTGCGTCAATGGCAGACTGAGTCTGACCGTCGGCAAGAAGTCCCGAAACAGAGAGCAGTTTGTTTTTAATATCATGTCTGAAAGTGCGGATTTCGCTTTGGTAGCGATAAAGCTCCTCGTAGTGAGCGAGCTGATTTTTAATTTGTTCGTTGGCAAAACCGAGCTTTGCCTTTGATTCAACATAGTCCTTTTGTCTGTAAATAAGAAAGAGGGTAACTAAGTTTGCGGCAATCATCAGAATTGCAACAGCAGAGAATAAAATCGCAGGAATGCTTTTAAGTTCATAGGTGCATTTGAGAATAACAAGAGTAACAAAAACGGTTGCGATCGGCTGAATTATGAGCAATGCCGAAAGGCCGCCGGAAACACCAAGGTCAATTTTGCCTATTTTCTTTGAAACAAAGAAGATAAGGAAAAATGCAAAGAACTTACATATAAGTCCCATTCCGAGAAAGATTTCATCATTCTGAAGAAAATCAAGAGACTCTTCGCCCATAAACATTCCGCTCAGAAGAGTGACTATTGTTTCTGCACCTGCTTGAATCATAACAAAAAGAACGCTGCTGATAATGGCAAAATGCACTTTTACTCTGTAAACAAGAGCAAAAACAAAAGCTGTAACAACGCCCAAAGCAAGAAGCATAATGCCCGTGCCTGCAAAGAAATATGAAACAACGGTATTGACCGTTATTGCTACACTCATAAATATTGCAAGATGTGCTCCTTTGAGTTTTCTTTTTGAAATGTTGGAAAAAAGAATATCCATTGTGTAAATTTCAAAGCAAGCGAACAGAAAATATGCAATTATTCTTACCATTTCACCAGCCCCACTTTCTTATAAAAATATCGTATGCCTTCAATGCTTCCTGTTTCTTCCGAACACTTACGGCAACTTTCGATCCGTCGGTCAGTTCAACCTCGTTTGCATTGAAGCTTTTTATGTAGTTCATATTAACGATGAACCCCTGATGAACACGCACAAATCCGTGCGGTTTCAGAATTTCATATATCTCGGAAATCTTTCCGACAGCCTCATAAACACCGCTTGCGGTATGCACGGTCAGATGTCTGCGGTAACCTTCAACATAACTTATTTTGTTGATAGAAATTTTGTTTCGCACGCTTTCCCATTTCAGAATCACGCTCGCATTTGTTGCGGTGTATTTCTTCATCGCTCTTGTGAAAACTTCGCTGAATTCTTTTTCCTTAATCGGCTTCACAAGAAAATGCAGAGCCTCAATTCTGAACGCATCGAATATGTAACTTGAGTGGCTCGAAACAAAAATAATGATTGTTTCGGGTGCGAATTCTCTTATGGTTTCGGCAGCTTCAACGCCGTTGATACCGCCCATCTCGATGTCGATGAACACAATATCAAAGCATCCGCCGTTTTTATAAAATTCAATCAAATCTTCACCGCAGGAGAAATCGGAAATGTCAAAACCGTCATCTTCGGTACGGAAAGGTTCGAGCAGATTCCTGATTTCTCTCACGGCAAAACAGTCATCATCGCAAAT